>CAYLYS010000076.1:0-505 GCA_964388175.1 uncultured Chromatiales bacterium
GCTCGGGGTCTGTGGGCTCAGGGTCGGTCGGTTCAGGGTCGGTCGGTTCAGGATCTGTGGGCTCGGGATCGATCGGCCCAGGGTCTGTGGGCTGGGGTTCGGCGGGCAGGCCCGGACTGCCGGCATCGCCGGGATCGCTGCGCGCTTTCAGCTCTTCGAGATTACTGATGCCGTCGCCATCGCTGTCCGCATAGACATATTGCTCGGGATCCACCTCCAGCATCAGCGCTTGATCTGCCGCGACCGCCACCGTGTTGCTGGTCCAACGCGCCAACTCCCACGGCAACTGATCCTGGCGCACGAATTCGGGATCGCGATAAGCGAATACCACCGCGAAAATCCGCGGCCCCGCCGGTGCATCGAATTGCAGGGTGATCGTGCCGGTGTCCAGATTCACATTGTCCTGGCGATGGCGCGGCTCGCTCTCTGCATCGACGAAGACCATCACTTGCAAACCATCGGCATTGGCCAGATCGAGAATGGCGTGGGGTATGGCGATACCCGG
>CAYLYS010000076.1:515-11772 GCA_964388175.1 uncultured Chromatiales bacterium
ACCCGGCGATCCCACCTGTCCGCGGTCGCCCCCGTCGTAACAGCCGCCGAGCAGCAGACCCGTGGCAAAGAGCAGCGGCCGGTAAAGTGCGATACGTGGGATCATGGTGGCGACTCCCTCTAGGGCAAAGGCGCATTGATGGTGACGGCGCCGGTATCGTCGCGCGGCGCCGCCGACGGCGGCGCACCCGCACTGCCACCGCCACCACCACCGCCCGCGCTCACCAGTGCAGCGACAGCGAGCATGCCGACACCGATCCAGACCCAGTGCCGCGTGCCGCGTTCTCCGCTTGCAGCGGCTGCCCTATCGAACGCGGTCGCCGGCGCGGGCCCGGCATCCACCGCCGCCTGCTCTGCCGATACGATGCCTGATGCGACATTGGGTACGACAGGGGGTGCGACATTCCCGGTGGCATTCCCAGGAACATTCCCAGGAACATTTCCGGTCACGTTGATCAGATAGGGATCGAACAGATTGCCCAGCACCGAGTTGCCGACGGTATCGCTGGCGCGAATGAAGTACTCGATGCGTGGCCCGAGACCGGCAGGCAGATCGGCGGCATAGAGATTGCTGCCGGGCGCTCGCCGCATCGGCATCTGCTGGTACTGCACCGCGCCCTGTGCGCGGTAAAACAGGATGACCTCCCTGACGCCGCTGTCATCGCTCACCCGGGCCTGTATGCGCAGCGGCATGCCGGCAGGAAAATCCGCCAGCGGTTCATGCTCGATCACGGGCGGCCGTATGTCCGCCGCGCTCGCTGCCGCCTGCTCCTGCGCCGCCGACGCCCCGGCGAGGCAACAACATGCGGTGCACATCATCACCATGATCACCGGAATGCAGCCGGCACGCCTTGTCTTCATGTCGCACTCCCTCGCTCGGAACGAAATCCGGAAAACGCTGTGTGGATGCTTGCACGTGAAAGACAATGGAAAGAAGCAAAGGCGGGAAACGAGTTGATAGCATGCGCACAGCAGGCTGACAAGCGGATTTGCCGGTCATTGCCGCGCGGCGCAAAGCGGCGGACGAACGAACGTCCCGTGTATACGCACCCCGCACATACACGCGAGGAAAAGCGAAAAAAAAGAATGGGGCGGCGCTGAGTCAGCGCCGCCCCTGCCCGGACGGATGGATCGGATATCGGATCAGATATCGAAAGCGTAGCTGATACCGAACACCATGGCGTTGTCGTAGTCGTTCTCGGCGCGGTCTTCGCCCGCGATGATGTAGGTCACCGACATGTCGGCGCCGGTATTACCGATGGGGTGCGACAACGTGAAATTGAGATGGCGGAAGCCCGAGCTGCTGGTGGTCACGCCGCCGAGCTTGGAGTTGTCGTCATCGTCATAGGTGTAATAGCCGAGAGAGGCGCCGAGAGTGAAGTCGTACGGCAGCGCGGTCGTGTAACCGGCGCTCCAGTAGATATCACCGGCATTGCCCCAAACACCATCGGTCAGCAGATACTGCGCCTGCAGATTGAACGGACCATAACCCACGCCCAGCAGCAGTTCGGTCAGGTCGGAGTGATCGACATTGAGGTAGTAGTACTGGATCAGACCGATCTGGTAGTTGAAGCCGCTATCCGTCGAACCGGCGAAACCGGCGTAGAAATCGTTCTCGAAGCCGTTGGTGGTGTACTCCTCCTGTCCGGGCTTCTCGTAGGTGTAGTCCAGACTCGATCCCCACCATCCCAGATAGAAACCGCTGTCGTGGGAGTAATCCAGACCGCCCTGCAGCGCCGCACCGCTGTTTTCGTTGCCGATACCACGCAGGATGTACTTGGAAACGATGCCGATGTTGCCGCTCACCTCGGCCTGGGCGCTCATCGGCAGCGTCAATGCGGGCGCCACGAGCGATATCGCGATGGCCAGTTTGCCCAACTTGCTGGTGTACATTTCTCTTATCTCCCTCTCTGTGGTGGTTGATGTTGCGGACGAATCCGAAACTTGCATTTCTGCCATAGCAGACTCCGTGCCACGAAGGTTTTTCTATTTATATTCAATATATTGGACAATTTTTGCGTTTTTGCAACAAATGACTAATCAGACGAATTGCACCACGAAGCACCGCGCAGACGGCTCGCTGCATCATGCTGGGGCGCATCGAGGGAAAGCGCCGGCCGCGCGTTTGCAGGCATGTGCGTGCGCAGCCTAAGATCAATGCCAGACGTATCGCGCCACGCAAGGCGCATGCAATGCCCGCTCATGAAACCAGGGAGGTGTGCCATGGCTGTTGCACCGGCCGTCGAAACGTTTCTCCGCTCCCGCGACATACCTTACGAACTGCTCATCCATCCGCGCAGCGTCTCGTCCACGTACACGGCGCAGCACGCGCATGTGCCGGGCATACAGCTCGCCAAATCAGTGTTGCTGGAAGACGAATCGGGTTATCTGGTCGCCGTGCTGCCGTCGACGCACAAGCTCGATCTCGGCAAGCTGCGCAATCAGCTCGACCGCATGCTGACGCTCGCCGTCGAACGCGAAGTGAGCGCGCTGTTCAGCGATTGCGATCCGGGCGCGATCCCGGCGCCCATATTCAATCCGGGGGAAGCCTACGAGGTGGAAACGGTGGTGGACGATACGCTATTGCAGCAAGCGGAAATCTATTTCGAAGGCGGCGACCACGAAACGCTGGTGCACGTGCATGGCCGCGACTTCCGCGCGCTGATGGCGGCGCTGCCGCATGGCTGCTTCGCCTACCCGGCCTGAACGGCGAACCGTCCAGGCCGGCATGCTTCACGCCGTGCCGGCGGTGTCGCTCGCAGCGCGCGCCGCGTCGCGGCGGCGGGCGAGGAAATTCTCGATCAGTGAATACACCACCGGCACCACCACCAGCGCCAGCAGCGTGGAGCTGATCATGCCGCCGATCACCGCCACCGCCAGCGGACCCACGGTATCGGCGCCGGCGCCGAGCCCGGTTGCCGCCGGCATCAGCGCAAGGATCAGCGTCAGCGAAGTCATCAGCACCGGGCGCATGCGGATCGGGCAGGCTTCGCGCAGCGCGTCGTCGACCGACATACCGCGTTCGCGGTACTGATTGGTCAGATCGACCAGCAGGATCGAGTTCTTCGCCACCAGCCCGATCAGCAACACCATGCCGATCATGGAATAGATGTTCAGCGTGTGTCCGGTCAGCCACAGCGCGATCAGCCCGCCGATGATGGCGAGCGGCTGCGCTATCATGATGATCACCGGCTGGATGAAGGAATTGAACTGGCTGGCGAGTACCATGTAGACCAGCACCGTCGCCAGCACGAAAACGAAGGCGATGTTCTCGGCGGTTTTCTCGAACTCCTCCGCCTCGCCGATCATGCGCACTGAATAGCCGAGCGGCAGTTCCTCCGTCGCCACGTCGCGTACCGCCTGCACCGCTTCACCGAGCGGCATGGTCGGCGTCGAATAGAAATTGGCCGAATACTGCAGATTGAAGCGACCGATCACCGCCGGCCCGATCGTTTCCTCGAAGCGCGCCACACTATCCATGCGGATCATCTCCCCGGTCTCATTGCGCAGATAGATGCGGCGCATGTCGTAGGGCTGCGTCAGGCGCCCCTCGGCGGCCTTGAGGCGGATGTCGTAGCGTTCGCCGTCGCCGGGATCGTCGTTGTACTTGGCGACGTCGATGCCGCCGGCGAGCACGTTCGCCGCCAGCGCCACATCGCGCGTGCTCAAGCCCAGGCTGGCGGTGCGGGGACGATCCACGTCCAGCACCATCTGTGGCAGATTGAGCTGCAGATCGAGATCGACGCGGCCGATCGCGGGATATTCCTCGCCGAGGCGATCGCGGATGCGATTGGCGTACTCGGCGACGCGGTTGAGGTCGGGGCCGCGCACCACGAACTGCAGCGGATCGCCGCGCTGGCCGCTGATCATCGGTATCGGCGTGGCGAAGATGCGCGCCCCCGGGATCTGCGACAGCTGGGCGTTGAGCTTCGGCAGCAGTTCCTGCTGGCGGATGGTGCGTTCATGCCGCGGGTACATGCGCACGACGGCCAGGCCCTGGTTGACCTGGCCCTGGCCGCCGAGCCCGATGGCGGTGAAATAGATGCGCACCGCCGCTTCCTGCTCCAGAATCTGCTCGACCATGCGCAAACGGCTGTCGGTGTAGTCGATGCCGGAACCGAGCGGCGTGCGCACGATCACCAGAAACTGGCCTTCGTCCTCTTCCGGCGCGAAGGCCTTGCCGATGTTGGCGAAGAACCAGATCGAGGACAGCACCAGCAGCGTCGCCAGTCCGATCGTGGTCCAGCGCCGATCGAGCGCCGCGTGCAGCAGCCGCTTGTAGGCGCGATCGAGGACGAGGAAACCGTTCTCGAGCAGGTGATACCAGCGTCCGTGCTCCTTCTCCACGCGCAGGTAGCGCGAGCACAGCATCGGCGTCAGCGTCACCGCCACGAAATAGGAAATGAGCACCCCGACCGTCACCACCACGGCGAAGGATTCGAAGAAACGGCCGATGATGCCGCCCATGAAACCGACCGGCGCGAAGATCGCCACCAGCGCCAGCGTGGTGGCGAGGATGGCGAACACCACCTGGTTGGTGCCGGTGAGCGCCGCCTGGACCGGATCGGGCTCGATGGTTTCGCGATGGCGGTAGATGTTCTCCAGCACCACGATGGCGTCGTCGACCACCACGCCGATCAGCAGCAGCAGCGCCAGCAGCGTCAGCGAATTGAAGGTGTAGCCGAAGACATACATCGCCGCCACCGCACCCAGCAACGATACCGGGATCGCCAGCGCGATGATGAGAGTGGCACGGAAATTCTTCAGGAAGATCAGCACGACCAGTCCGGCGAGCAGCGTGCCGAGCACGATCTTGTCGAGCAGCGCGGCAATCATGTCGCGAATGAACACCGACTGGTCAGAGGAAATGCTGGTATACATGCCCGGCGGCAGCTGCGGATTGATCTCCGCCTCCAGGCGTTTCTTCACCTCATCGACGATGGCGATGGTATTGGAGCCCGGCACCTTGACGATGCCGAGTCCCACCGTCGGCTTGCCGTTGAAACGCGCCAGCCGCCGATAGTCCTCCATCGCGTCCTCGACGCCGGCGATGTCGCGCAGATAGATGGTGGCGCCGTCGCGGTGGGCGACGACCATGCCCGCGAGTTCGTCCGGCGCATGATATTCCAGGTCCAGCTTGATCAGGCGCTCGGTGCCGCCGGAGACGAGAAAGCCGCCGGGCAACTGGAAATGCTCGCGCTCGAACGCCTCGATCACGTCCTGCACGGTGAGATTGAGCGCGGTGAGCCGTTCGGGATAGAGGTTGACGCGGATGGCGCGGTCCTGCCGGCCGCCGAGGCGCACCTCGCCCACGCCGTCGATGGTCTCCAGCGTCTTTTTCACCACGTTGCGCGCGTACTGGTTGAGCTGCTGCTGGGTACGATCGCCCTGCAGCACGATCCACATCACCGGTGAGGCATCGGTCTGCACCTTGGCCACCACCGGCGGATCGGCATCCTCCGGCAGCTGGCGCAGCACCTGGTTGACCTTGGCCTGCACCTCGTTGAAGGCGACGTCGATATTCTTGTCGAGATTGAAGGTGACGGTGACGATGGACGTGCTCGGCACCGAGTTCGACATCACCGAATCGATGCCGGGGACCGAGTTCACCGCCGACTCGACGATATTGGTGATCGAGGCATCGATGACGTCCGGATTGGCGCCCGGCAGCGAAGTGGTCACCGAGATGATCGGGAAATCGATGGAGGGGAAGCGGTCCATGCCGAGGCGATCCATGGATACCAGCCCGAACAGCACCAGCAAGCCGCTCATCATGTAAGCGAGGACGTGGCGCTTGATCGACAGGCCCGGCAGACTCATCGGGTTTCCTCCCTCACCTGCACGCGCGCCCCGTCGGTGAGGAAACCGGCGCCGTCGACGACGACACGCTCATTGCCGTTCAGGCCCTCGATGATCTCGACGCGCCTGTCCTGGCGGATGCCGGTGCGCACGGTCTGCGCCCGCACCTTGTCGTCCTCGATCACATAGACCACGTTACCGGCCGGCCGCTGCACGACGCTGACCTCGGGCACCAGCACCGCGTTCGGACGCTGCTCCAGCGTCACGCTGCCGTTGACGCTGGCGCCGGCGCGCCAGCCGCCGGGATTGGCAAATTCGGCAATCACGATCACCGCCCGCGCCGCGCCGATCATCGGCCGCAGTTCGGCGATCCGCCCTTCGACCTCCATGCCCGGCGCAGCGGGCGACACCAGGTGAACCGGCAAACCCGGGCGCAGCGATTCGGCCACATATTCGGGGAACGGCAAATGCGCGCGCAGCACTTCGTCGGTGGCGATGCGGAACAGCGGGCTGCCGACAGCGGCCCAGTCACCGGCATCGATCAGGCGCGATTCGATGCGTCCGCTGAGCGGCGCCAGGATGCGCGTGCGTTCGATATTGCGTTCGGCCTGGCTGAAACTGGCGCGTTCGGCGGCAAGCTGCCCCTGCAGCGCGCGCAGATCCGCATCGGCATCGTCGACCGTGCTTTGCGCCACCAGCGCGCGTTCGAGCATGCGCCGGTTGCGTTCTAGCTGGCGTTCCTGGTTTTCGACCAGCGCATCCAGGCGCTTGATCTCCGCCGCCGATCGGTCGCGCACGAGCGTGAAATCGCCGCTGTCGAGTTCGGCAAGCAGATCGCCGGCGCGCACCGAATCGCCCTCGTCCACATGAGCGACGAGCACGCGCGCGGCGACTTCCGATCCGATGGTGGGCGCCTGCTTGGCCTGCACGGCGCCAAGCGCCTCCTCGCGCAGGAACAGCGTACTGCGCGTGACATCGGTAGCAGTGACCTGAACCGGCGGCGGACCGGCCTGCGCCGGCGCGCCGTCCGGCGTGGGCGCTTCGCCGCAGGCTGACAGCAGGAGAACAAACAAACCGGAGAGGAAGAACGAAAGTGCCGTGAACCGCATGAAGTTCCCTTCTTCGATGGAGTTGGATCGCAGCGGAACACCACACACGGCGGGATTCCCATCAATGTCTGTCGATCGAGGACGGGTGCGGAACCCGTTCGGCGCCATCGGCGCCGTGGCGGCAGGCCAGTGAGCACGCATACTGTCCGCGCCACCTGTTCGCACTCGATCGACTATCCTACTGAGCGACCAGCGGGTTTGCAAGCACGCTCTGTTTCCTCTAACATGTTGCCTTTGCTGCAATAATCCCCGCTTTTAATGAGCCTGTCGCAAGACTCCGGATGTCAACCCAGCGAGCAGAATGCAAACCGTGAATCCCGCCACCGGCGCCTCGGCGCATACCGACCCTGCGCCCGATGCGATGGCAGGACATGACAACGCGGATGGCAACATCACCCTGGCGACAGAAGCGGTGAGTCAGTTGAACGCCTATCCCTGGCTGCAGAGCGTGCTCGGCTGCGCGCTGCTGCTGGCGCTGGCATGGCTCGGCCATCACCTGCTGCACCGCTACGTGCTGCGCATCGTCGCCCTCTTCACGCGCCGCCTGCCCGCGGCCTGGAACGCTGCGCTGGTCAACAACCAGGCGTTCGAACGACTGGCGCCGTTGGCGCCGGTCTTCATCATCTACCATGGCATCGCGCTGATTCCCCATCTGCCAGCGGCGCTGGCCGATTTCGTGCAGCGCCTGATGGTGGCGACGCTGGTCATTCTGTGCGCGCGGGTGATCGGCACGCTGCTCAACGTCGGCCACGATCTCTACAATCAGCACTCGATCTCCGCGGGCCGGCCGATCAAGGGCTATGTGCAGCTGCTCAAGCTGATCGTCTACCTGCTCGCCGGCATCCTGGTGATCGCCGCGCTCGCCAATCAGTCGCCATGGTTCTTCATCAGCGGCCTCGGCGCCATGACCGCCATTCTGATGCTGATCTTCCGCGATACCCTGCTCTCCCTGGTCGCGGGCATGCAGCTGGTCAACAACGATCTGATCCGCGTCGGCGACTGGATCGAAATGCCGCAGCTCAACGCCGACGGCGACGTCATCGACATTTCACTCTACGTGGTGCGCGTGCGCAACTGGGACCGCACCATCACCGTCATCCCCGCGCACAAATTCCTCGAGCACTCGTTCAAGAACTGGCGCGGCATGTTCGAGTCCGGCGGACGGCGCATCAGCCGCACGGTCTGGCTGGACATGTCGAGCGTGCGCTTTCTCACCGCGGAGGAAATCGAGCGCTTCCGCCGCTTCGTGCTGCTGCGCGAATACATCGACGGGAAGGAGCGCGAACTGGCCGAATGGAACGCCGCCAACGTGCCCGCCGACGGCAGCGATATCCGCGCCAATATGCGCTACCTGACCAATATCGGCACCTTCCGCGCCTACGTCACCCAGTACCTCAAGCGCCATCCGCAGATCCACCAGGATCAGCTCATGCTGATCCGTCAGATGGAGCCCGGCCCGCAGGGCGTCGGCATCCAGATCTACACCTTCACCCGCGACACGCGCTGGGTCTATTACGAAGGCATCCAGAGCGACATCTTCGATCACATTCTTTCCATCGTGCCCGAATTCGGCCTGCGCGTGTTCCAGTCGCCGAGCGGACACGATGTCACGGAAATCGGCGCGGCGCTGCAGATCGGGCGCGATCACCCCGCCGCCGGTTCCTGACCCGCGACAGGCTGATCTCAGGGGTAAAGCATCGGCGGAACATTGCCTCCGAAACCGGAGCCGCTACGCACCAACGGTTGCTGCGCGCATGCCCCGCCGGCGCTTGCCAGCATTCGTTGAGCCGTTACCGGGTAATCCGCTGTGCCTTGTCCGGTCGTACCGCAAGCCTTTGCGAGCGGCGTCGGGTATTCCTTTTCAGAACTGTTGGCGCGTATGCGGCTCCCTGTCCTGAAAAGGAATGCCCGGCGGCGCCGGACCACCGACAGGCTGACATCAGCGGCAAAGCGGCAGCAGAACACTCCTGCGAAACCAGGAGCTGCTGCACGCCAACGGTTTCCATGTGAAGATCCCGTTGCCGCGTCGGTATGTCCGCTGTAATGAGATTCCAGCGGCTAGGCGGCATCGAGCAGACCTGCGCTGCGGATGAAGCGTTCCACCTCGTCGAGCCCGGCACCGGTCTTCAGATTGGTGAAGACGAAGGGACGCTCCCCGCGCATGAGGCGGGCATCGCGCTCCATCACCGCCAGCGACGCGCCGACCAGCGGCGCCAGATCGGTCTTGTTGATGATCAGCAGATCCCAGCGCGTGATGCCGGGGCCGCCCTTGCGCGGGATCTTGTCGCCGGCGGAAACGTCGATCACATAAAGCGTGAGATCCGACAGCTCCGGGCTGAAGCTGGCGCTGAGATTGTCGCCGCCGCTTTCGACCAGCACCAGATCGAGGCCGGGGAAACGCCGGCACAGACGATCCACCGCCACCAGATTGATCGAAGCATCCTCGCGGATGGCGGTGTGCGGGCAGCCGCCGGTCTCGACGCCGACGATGCGCTCGGCCGGCAGTGCGCCGCTGCGCTGCAGGAACTGCGCGTCCTCCTGAGTGTAGATGTCGTTGGTCACCACCGCGATCTCATAGCGTTCGCGCATACGCTTGCACAGCGCATCGACCAGGGCGGTCTTGCCCGATCCCACCGGGCCGCCGACGCCGACGCGCAAGGGTCCGTTTCCGTGCATCGTTCATTCTCCTTTCAAGGTCGTTTCAGGACAGAAACAGCCGGGTGTACTGGTTTTCATGCAGCGCGCCCGCCATGCCCAGGCCGGGCGGCGTGCGGCCGATGTCGTCGTCGGCGAGTGCGAGCGCATGCGCGACCGCCGGCGGTATTTCGCCCGCGGCGCGCCGCAGCAGGCGCTGCGCCGCGGTCTGTCCGAGCGGCACCAGCTTGACCGCAGCGGCGACCTGCTGCTGACACCAGGACCACAGCCAGCCGCAGGCCGCCTGCTCCAGCGGGATGCGCCAGCGCACGGCGGCGAGCGCGTACAGCGAGAGATAACCATATTCCGGATCGCCATGCGCGGGCGCCAGCGCGCCGCGGCATTCCGGTTCGAGCGCGGCCAGCAGCCGTGCCAGCGCGGCGCCGGTATCGCGTTCCTCGGCGCGCGCCTCCGTGCTGTCGCGCGCGGCGATCACCCACGCGTTCCAGTGCGCAATGGCTTCGGCATCGCTGCCCTCCCAGGCGCGATACAGCCGCGCGAACAGCGGCACGTCCTGGCAGGCCTGCGTCTGCTGCAGCAGGCCGAGCAACCAATCGAGCGCGCCGGCTTCGTCACGCACCCAGCCGAGTTCGACCGCCTGCTCCAGTCCTTGCGAATAGGCGAAGGAGCCGACCGGCAGCGCGGCGCTGGCGAGCTGCAGCAGGGAGAGCAGCGATGCATCCGGCAGTATTGCGGTCTCCGCCTCCCCCGCATCGTGCTCATGCGGAACACACCACTGCTCTCGAGAGGCGCTGACGGGTCCCGCGTTCAGGGACCGTGCGACGTCGCCCGAGCGGCCATGGACGGTGAAAAGCGTGTCCCGGAACGCGGGACCCGTCAGCGCCTCATCCACTGCCCCCGACACCTCCTGATGCGTATCGTGATGCCCGTCGGGATGCGCATCGGCATGATGCCCATAAGCCCCCGCCTCCGCCTCGAACGGCGCCATGACAGCCGTCACGCTCATCCCCAGCCCGCGCAGCATCTCATCGAGCACATGGTCACGCCGGTAGCACAGCCGCGACGCGTCGAACTGGACCGGCACATGACGGTTGGCGAGATGGTAGCAGGCACGCATCAGCAGGCCGGTATCCGTGCTCTCGACGCAGGAAAGCTCCTCCGCCGCGGCGCGCACGAGGACCAGCGCGCCGCCATCGATCTGCAGCACATCACCGTCGCGCAACCGGGTGCCGCGCGGCAGCAGCAGCGCGACTTCGCGGCCGTCGTCGAAACGCGCACGCAGTCGGCTGCGCTGGCGGCGTTCCCAGTCGAGCGTCAGCGTCGTGGCGAGCGTCTCCGGCGCAGCCTCCGCGAACGCGCTTACCCGCAAGGTGTACGAATCGGCGTTCAAAACAGAAAATAGCGCTGGGCCAGCGGCAGCACCTGCGCCGGCTCGCAGGTAAGCAGTTCGCCGTCGGCGCGCACCTCGTAGGTCTGCGAATCGACCTCGATGCGCGGCAGCCAGCCGTTGTGGATCATGTCCTGCTTGCGCACCGTGCGCGTGCCCGATACGGCGACGGCGCGCTTGCGCAGTCCCAGTCGTTCGGGCAGGCCGTCCGCCAGCGCCGCCGCCGAGACGAAGCTGAGCGCGGTGGCGGCGCAGCCCGCGCCGCTGCCGGCGAACATCGGACGGTAGTGCACCGGCTGCGGCGTCGG
>CAYLYS010000077.1:0-11214 GCA_964388175.1 uncultured Chromatiales bacterium
CTGAATTAAGCCGACCCGCGAAGCGGGTTCGGCTTGAATGAATTGTTAGGTGCCACCTTGTTGATGGCGGCCTGAATGTCGTTGACTCACGGCTGATACGTGAAGCGTGATGATGAAGGGTGCTCTGTAAAGCAAACGGCGGACGCACATGAAGATGCAGGAAAGCGACCGCTAAGCTCTTTACCCATGACAATTACGACATCAGATTGGAGTTTGGTAAGGACATTGGGAAGCGTCTGCTCTGCCTGTTGCCACATTGTTTCAGTTGGGCGCATGCGCGCAGCGGGAAGCATGTGCTGATAGTTGTAGAAGGCAATCCTGTCCCAGGTATCGCGAAGAGCTGCGTCTGACAAGTGCTGGCAGGTCTGCATGCGTAGGACGAGCTTTGCAACCTTTGTAAAAAACCGACACCTGCCCAGATAGACGCAGTCATTTACCACCTCGGAGGTGAAGCTAGACGTTGCTTTAGCCTCATCGCCGTAGTGAGATTCTCCGATAGCAAGTATCCGGACACCATCAATGCCGATGATCTCGTACTTGCTTCCTATCCATGGCTCAAATCGCAGTGACATTGGGAGTGGCACCTAACTAAAATTCGATAGTTTGTCTGACATATAAAACCGAATCCCCGCCATACAATTCCGTTTCACCACGATCAACCCATTGCTTCGCAAGGAGGCGACACGGGGAACGCTTCATCTCGTTTCGCAAACAGGGCGGCTGGCGAATCGCGTTTTCTCGACCGGGTTCGCAAACCTTATTCGGATCGAATATTACAGCCTGCGCACTGAATAATCCTATATCGACCAGATCAATCGTTTCATTCTTTATCCAAGCACCATCTCTGCGGGAAAAAATAAAGTTAACCTGATCTCGTTTTGTATTAAGCAGACAATCCAAAGCCAACTGCTCCCGCACAACAAATTCACTGCATTAACAAAAACAACGCCGCTTCCCCCCGGCGCACGTTCAGCAGCACACGATTGCCACCTGACTTGACCGCTTCAGGCAGTTCCATCAGCGAGGTAACGGGACGGCGATTGACCGAGGTCACGACATCGCCGGGGCGCAGTCCGCCGCGCTGCGCGGGGCTGCCGGGCGCGACTTCGGTCACCAGTACGCCTTCGATATGGCCATACAGCGGCGAGCTCTCATTGAGCCGGCCGAACATCGCACCCGCGAGGCGCGGATGGATGGCGTCGCCGCCGAGCCGGTCCTGCGCGGGTGGTGCGATGCGCATACTCGACTTGTGCTCGACGCCGTCGCGGCGGTAGACGATGTCGGCGGTGTCGCCAACGCGCAGCAGTCCGATGGCGGTGCGCAGTTCGGTGACGTTGCGGATGGCGCGTCCGTTGAGGCTGACGATGATGTCGCCGCTGCTCAGCCCGGCCTGCGCCGCCGGTGTATCCTCGCCGACCCGCGTCACTACCACGCCGGGGCGGAACTGCTCCATGCCGAAAGCCTGCGCCAGTTCCGGCGTCAGCGCCTGCACCGCCGCGCCGAACTGGCCGCGGCGGATTTCGCCGAACTCCAGCAACTGGTCCATCACCAGCGCGACCATATTGATCGGGATGGCGAAGCCGATGCCGACGTTGCCGCCGGCCGGACCGATGATGGCGGTATTGATGCCGACCAGTTCTCCGTGCAGATTGACCAGCGGCCCGCCGGAGTTGCCGGGATTGATCGAGGCGTCGGTCTGGATGAAATCCTCGAGGCCCTCGATGCCGAGCCCGCTGCGGCCGAGCGCGCTGACGATGCCCGAGGTGACGGTATGGCCGAGGCCGAAGGGGTTGCCGATCGCCAGCACGAAATCGCCGACGCGCAGACGGCTGGAGTCGGCCAGCGGGATCGCGGTCAGCTCGTCCGCCGGTATCTGGATCACCGCGATGTCGACCTCGGGATCGACGCCGATCACGGTCGCGACCAGTTGCCGCCCGTCGACCAGCGTCACGCGGATCTCGCTGGCGCGGTCGATGACGTGATTATTGGTCAGCACATAGCCGCGCTCGGCGTCGACGATGACGCCCGAGCCCAGGCTCTGCGTCCGGCGCTGGCGCGGCTGCCCGGGCGCATCGAAGAAAAAGCGGAAAAAGGGATCCCGATAGAGCGGGCTCTCCTGGGCGCGCAACTGGCTGCTGGTCGAAATATTGACCACCGCCGGGCTGACGCGCTCGACCATGGGCGCCAGGGAAGGCAGCTCGACGCCCTGTGAATCGGTCTGCGGCAAGGCGGCCGACCGCGCCGGCGCTCCCGGCAGCAGCATCATCAGAATCAGAACCGCGACACTGCTCAGTCTCATCGTTGTCCACACTCCACTTGATACGGCATTCATCATAGGTGACTGTCCTGGATAGACATTCCAAGACCCGGAAAAGTTGTCCACAGCTTGTGCAGAAAATGCCCACAGCGATATCAACGGTTTCCCACAGGAAACACAATATGTAGTACTCGCCCCATAACGGGATTCAGCACGCGACGCTTTTCCGTCGCGCGCGGGATATTTCCATATCTTGTTGTTTTTAATTTAATTTAAATCGATCGAATGAGATCGTTCGCAACTATTGACCGGCATCGAAAATGCTCCTACCCTTAGAAGTTCACCACAATATCTAGTGGTACCAACATACCGGGACAGGCCATTCCCGTACATAAAAATAGGGAGAATAATTTCACCATGGATCATGCGCACCTGCGAGTCGTGTCCGTCAATCGTTCCGAGATCCCGCTGCAGGCGGCGTCCATGGACATCTGGGACAAGAAATACCGTCTCAAAACCAAGGATGGAGAAGTCCTCGATCAGACGATGGACGAGACCTACCAGCGGGTCGCCCGTGCGCTCGCCAACGTCGAGGAGACCGAGGAAAAGCGCCAGCAGTGGTATGAGGAGTTCCTGTGGGCGCTGCGCCATGGCGCCATCCCGGCCGGCCGCATCGTCTCCAACGCCGGCGCCCTCGCGCACAAACCCGCCACCTCCACCATCAACTGCACGGTGTCGGGCACCATCCGCGATTCCATGGACGGCATCCTCAACCGCGTGCACGAAGCCGGCCTGACCCTGAAGGCGGGCTGCGGCATCGGCTATGAATTCTCCACGCTGCGTCCGCGCGGCGGTTACGTCTCCGGCGCTGGCGCCTATACCTCCGGCCCGCTGTCCTTCATGGATATCTACGACCGCATGTGCTTCACCGTGTCCTCGGCCGGCGGCCGGCGCGGCGCGCAGATGGGCACCTTCGACGTCGGCCACCCCGACGTGATCAACTTCATCCGCGCCAAGCGCGAGGACGGGCGCCTGCGCCAGTTCAACCTCTCCCTGCTCATCACCCATGAGTTCATGGATGCGGTGAAGAACGATCGCATCTGGCGCCTGGCCTTCCCCCTGCCGGCGGCCCTGGCGGAAGAAGGCGGCATCGACCTCGACGATGCCGAGCAGATCGTGTGGCGCGAATGGCCGACGCAGGAAGGCTATGTCTGCAACGAGGAAGGCCTGGTCGCCTGCAAGGTGGAGCGCACGATCAAGGCGCGGCGCCTGTGGGATCTGATCATGAGTTCGACCTACGATTACGCCGAACCGGGCTTCATCCTCATCGACAAGGTCAATGAGATGAACAACAACTGGTTCTGCGAGAACATCCGCGCCACCAACCCCTGTGGCGAGCAGCCGCTGCCGCCCTACGGCTCCTGCCTGCTCGGTTCGGTGAACCTGAGCACCTTCGTGCGCCGTCCCTTCACCGAGCACGCCCATTTCGACTGGGACGGCTACCGCCGCGTCGTCGCCATCTTCACTCGCATGCTGGACAATGTGGTGGAAATCAACGGCTTGCCGCTGGAGCAACAGCGCGAGGAGATCGTGAGCAAGCGCCGCCACGGCATGGGCTATCTCGGCCTCGGCTCGACACTGGCCATGCTGCGCATGAAGTACGGCAGCCAGGAATCGCTCGAATTCACCGAGCGCGTCACCAAGGAGATGGCGCTGACCGGCTGGGAGGTCGCGCTCGATCTCGCCCAGGAAAAAGGCCCGGCGCCGATCATGGAGGAAGAATTCACCGTCACCCCGGCGATGCTGCGCAAGCGGCCGGAGATGGCGCGCGACGGCTACCAGCCCGGCGACCGCGTCAAGGGCAAGGTGCTGCACGCGCGCTACAGCCGCTATATGCAGCGCATCGCCGGCATCGCGCCCGAGCTGGTGAACATGCTGGCCGAGGTCGGCGCCCGCTTCACGCACCACACCTCGATCGCGCCGACCGGCACCATCTCGCTGTCGCTCGCCAACAATGCCAGCAACGGCATCGAGCCGAGCTTCGCCCACCGCTACATCCGCAACGTCATCCGCGACGGCAAGAAGAGCAAGGAGAAGGTGGACGTCTGGTCTTTCGAGCTGCTCGCCTACCGCGAGCTGGTCAACCCGCTCGCCACGCCGGATTCCGACAAGCCCGAGGAACACCTCCCCGATTACTTCATTTCGGCCGACGACATCACGCCGAGTGAACACGTCGACGTGCAGGCGGCGGCGCAGAAGTGGATCGATTCGTCGATCTCCAAGACTGCGAACGTCCCCAGCGACTACGACTACGAAAAATTCAAGGACATCTACCTCTACGCCTACGAACAGGGGCTGAAGGGCTGCACCACCTTCCGCTTCAACCCCGAAGCTTTCCAGGGCGTGCTGGTGAAGGAAAAGGATCTCGCCAACACGGTCTACCGCTTCCAGCTGCAGAACGGCACCGTGGTCGAGGCCAAGGGCAACGACGAGATCGAATACGACGGCGAGATCCACAGCGCCGCCAATCTCTACGACGCGCTCAAAGAAGGTTATTACGGAAAATACTGAAACCGGGGTGCATGCCCCGGCAACGATCGAACGGACGAGGAACACTGGCCATGGCCATCAAGATCGACGACAAGATCGTCAGCTACGAAGTGGTGAAGGATGAAGAGGCGGCGCGCGAAGTCGTGGCCGAGCCGGTCTCCAACATCATCCACATGCATGAAAAGGTCGAAAGACCCGAGATGCTGCTCGGCTCGACCTACAAGGTGAAGACGCCGCTGACCGAGCACGCGCTTTACGTCACCATCAACGACATCGTGCTCAACCCGGGCACCGAACACGAGCTGCGCCGCCCCTTCGAGATCTTCATCAACTCGAAGAACATGGATCATTTCCAGTGGATCGTGGCGCTCACCCGCATCGTCTCGGCAGTGTTTCGCAAGGGCGGCGACGTCACTTTCCTGGTCGAGGAGCTGCGTTCGGTGTTCGATCCGCGCGGTGGCTATTTCAAGAAGGGCGGCAAATTCATGCCTTCGCTGGTCGCCGAGCTCGGCGACGTCATCGAGCACCATCTGCGCTACATCGGCCTGCTCAAGACCGAGCGCGTCGATGAACGGCAGCAGAGCTTCCTCGACGGCAAGCGCCACGAATTCGAGCAGCGGCGCACGGTACAGGAATCAGCCACGGACGGCACCTTTCCTGACGGCGCCCAGTTGTGCGGCAAATGCCAGACCAAGGCCATGATCCGCATGGATGGCTGCCTCACCTGTCTCAACTGCGGCGATTCGAAATGCGGTTGAAGCCGCTGGCGGTGCACGCTGCGCCGCCAGGGAAACCGGCGATCGCCGTCCCGCGAAATCAGCGCGCGGATCTGCGCTGATTTCAGCGGCGGTCGTTCGGGTCTGTGCTATACTCGGATGCAGGTTCTGAGGGCTCGTACAGAGAGGGACCATATATGTCAGTCAAGCAGAAGCCGGTCGTTGGCAACTGGTATATGAATGTGGCTGGCCAGTTGATCAAAGTGTGGGCACTCGGTTATTCATCGGGACGCCTGGCGCAGGTCGTCATTGAATATCTCAACGGCAACCGGAAAATCATCAGCCTCTCCGACTGGTGGTCGCTCGACCTGGAAGTTCACCTGTATCGGGCTCCCCGGCGCAGGCGCGACAACGAGGGATTGCACCGCTAGGTCGCTCGGCCTCAGAGGTTTCCGAGACACCCTGTCGGCGTCTCGGCACGGCATATTCGTTTGCACGTCCCGTCACATCCCTTCTCACACCTCATCCTCCAGCCCGTTACCACGCGATGCCGTCACGGATGCGCGCGCCCGTCTTCGCCATGCCCTGGCTGGTCCATGATCCGGAAAAGAAAATGAAATTCCGCTCTTCAGGCATCATTGCCGCCGCCGTTCTGACTCTGGCATCGGGGCAGGCATGGGCCGATCTGGAGTTGACCCGGAAATCAGGCTGCACCGCCTGTCATGCCGTCGACGTCAAAGTGGTGGGGCCGGCATGGCAAGACATCGCCGCCCGCTACCGCGGTGTCGAGGGTGCGCGCGACTGGTTGATTCATAAAGTGAAAACGGGCGGCGGTGGCAACTGGACCGCGATCACAGGCGGTATCCTCATGCCGCCCTATGCGGCCACCGTCTCCGATGCCGACGTCAGACGCCTGGTCGATTTCGTGCTCGGACTGGAAACGGAAGAAACAGCGCCCCAGGGTCTGCCCCCAGGGTCTCTGCCCTAGGATCTGTTCAGCCTAACGGCTGACCGGCCTTTTCTGCAGCTTGCGCTGCAGCGTACGGCGGTGCATGCCCAGGCGCTGCGCCGTTTTCGAGACGTTGCCGTCGCATTCCATCAGCACTTTCTGGATGTGCTCCCATTCGAGCCGGTTGACCGACATGGGCTGCGCCTGCGGCGCCAGCAAGGGATCGCCTTCCTCGCGCTGAAAAGCGGCGATGATATCGTCGGTCTGTACCGGCTTGGTGAGATAGTGCATCGCGCCCAGCTTGACCGCTTCGACGGCGGTGGCAATGCTGGCGTAACCGGTCAGCACGACGATGCGGGTCTGCGGTCTCGATCTGGCGAGGCTATCGACCAGCGTCAAGCCCGAGGGCCCCGGCAGGCAGAGATCGACCAGCGCGTAATCGGGCGGCTCGGCGGCGGCGCTGCGCAGGGCGGATTCCACATCGTGCGCGGTCTGCACGCAGTAGCCGCGCCGTCCCAGCGCCTTGGCCAGCACGCCGCGGAATACTTCGTCATCATCGACCAGCAGCAGTTTCTCTTCCATCGTCTTCTATGGTGCCCCCGCGGCAGCCGTCCCGGCGGGTCCGACCGTCAACTGATCCAGCGGCAGCACCAGCTTGGTGCAGGCACCGCCGCCGTCGCGGTTGGACAACAGAATCTCTCCCCTCAGGCGATCGATGACCGAATAAGCGAGATAGAGCCCGAGCCCCAGGCCTTCGCCCGGCGGTTTGGTCGAAAACACGGTCTTGCCGACCGCCGAAATCGCCGCCTGCGCCAGGCCCTGGCCATGATCGCACACCATGAGCTGCAAATGCCGTGTCGTCCACTGCGCCGACACCTCGACGCCTTCGCGCGAGGCATCGGCCGCGTTGTTGAGGATACTGATGATAGCCTGGCTCAGCGTCTGTTCGGCGAGAATGAAAGGTGCCGGCATCTCGCCGCTGAATTCGGTACGCAAGGGGATGCCGGGGCGCAGGGCGCGCCACTGCTCCGTCAGTTCCTGCAGATAACGATCGATGGGAAGCCGGCGCCCTGAATCCGCCTGGCTCTGGCCCGCCGACAGCGACAGCATCGCCAGCGTCTGCTTGCAGCGCGCCACCTGGCTGCGCAGGATACGCAGCTTTTCCGTCAGTTCGCCGTCGCCGCCCGCTCCGGCCTCACCATAGACACCCTCGGCGTGTTCCTGCTCGATCTCCTCGCTGAGCAGGGCGATGGTGGCCAGCGGCGTCCCCAGCTCATGGGCGGCGCCGGCGGCCAGGGCGCCCAGCGCGACGATGCGCTCATCGCGCAGCGCACGCTGCTTGCTCTCCGCCAGCAGGCGGTCGCGCTCGCGCAGCGTACTGCCCATTCTGGACACGAAACCCGCGATCAGGCCCGCGCTGAGGACGAAGCCGAACCACATGCCGATGACATGGAGGCCGAAATCCTCGTGCCCGAGATGCGGCGAAAGTGGCAGGGGAATATAGAAATAGAGCAGCAGGGTGTAACACAGGCCGGTTGTCAACGCGATGATCCAGCTATAAAAACCCGGCAGCACCGCGGCCGAGATGGTGAGCGGCAGCAGGAGCAGCAGCGTGAGCGGATTGGTCGAACCGCCGCTCATGTACAGCAGCGCGGTCAGGATCGCGGTATCGATCAGCAGATGGGCGAAAAACACGCGGTCCCGCACGTCGACGGACCGCCGCAGGCGCAGCCAGGAAACCGCGCTGACGGCCACCCACAGGCCCAGCGCCGTCAGCATGCCGGTAAAGGGCAAGTGCAGCTCGTACTCCCAGGCGGCGCACAGGATCACCACCAACCAGCCGGTGATCGCCCCGACCCTCAGCAACAGCAGGCGCCGCAGGTTAAGCGCCGCCAGTGACCGCGAAATTTGTCTGGGATAAGCTGGAAACAATCTTTTTCCCCGGCGGGGCTAATTTATTAATGATAATTATTTGCATTTAGAGAAGGGCCACGCTATCATTCTTTCCATCACGCGTCCCCCTCCTCCATACGCGTGTTAAGGAGCGCTCCCCGCGCTCCTTTTTTTTGCCCGCGGGAAAGCCTTCCCCGGTTCGAATCCCGATTCGGATCCGGCCCGGCTCGGATGGCAGCTTCAGATCTCGATCATCTCGAAATCTTCTTTTCCCGCGCCGCAGTCGGGACAACGCCAGGTCAGCGGCACATCCTCCCAGCGCGTTCCCGCCTTGATGCCATGATCGGGCAAACCCCGCGCCTCATCGTAAATGAAGCCGCAAATCACACACATGTATTTCTTCATTCGGTAATGGATCTTTTGCATCGTGCCGCTGCAATGTAGCACAGCATCGATGCTAGAATGAATCGGCCCGCGCCACCGGTTTGCGGTGATATTTCCCGGTATCGATCTTCACTTGAACGAATCGCATCCCCAATCGACAGTCGTCCCTGCGCAAAGCATCGAAACGCGGTACAGCGTGCCGGTCGTACTCGCCATTTCCGGCTGCGACCCGAGCGGCGGCGCCGGCATCCAGGCCGACATCGAAGCACTGGCCAGCATGGGGTGCCACGCCGCACCCATCATCACCGCGCTGACGGAACAGAATACCCACGGCGCGAGCGGCTATCAGTCGGTCGATCCCGAGCTGATCGCGCGCCAGATTCGCCTGGTCTGCGCGGACCTGCCGATCGCGGCCTGCAAGATCGGCATGATCGGCAGCGCGGAAATCGCCGCCACCGTGCGCGAGGTGCTGGCCGAATACACCGACATCCCGGTCGTGCTCGATCCCGTGCTTGCCGCCGGCGCCGGCGGCAGGCTCGCCGACGAACGCACCTGCGCCGCGCTGATCGAGCATCTGCTGCCGCTCGCCACCATCGTCACCCCGAACAGCATCGAGGCGCGCCGTCTCGCGCCGGCAGCGGCGACGCTGGACCAGTGCGCCCATTACCTGCTCGAGAACGGTGCGGAATTCGTGCTCATCACCGGCGCGCACGAAGACACGCCGCAGGTGATCAATGCGCTCTATGGCGAAGGACGGCTGATCGAAACCTGGCCCTGGGAACGCCTGCCGGGCAGTTACCACGGCTCGGGCTGCACCCTCGCCGCCGCCATCGCCGGCCTGCTGGCCGTCGGCGCGACACCGCTCGACGCCGTGCGCGAAGCACAGGAATACACCTGGGAAACGCTGCGCCGCGGTTATTCGATCGGCACCGGCCAGCGCATCCCCAATCGCCTATTCTGGGCACAGGAAGACAAAGGAACCACGCGGTGAACAATACCATCAGAGGGCTCTACGCCATCGCCGACACCGCACTGCTCCCGCCGGAGACGCTGACCTCGCGGGTGCGTCAGGCGCTGCGCGGCGGTACGCGTCTGGTCCAGTACCGCCACAAGAGCACCATGGACGCCGCCACGCTGCGTGCGGCGCGGGAGCTGCGCGCGCTGTGCCGTGCCTGCGGCGTGATGCTGATCGTCAACGACAGCATCGCACTGGCGCAGGACCTCGACGCGGACGGCGTGCATCTCGGCCGCGACGACGAGTCGATCGCGCTGGCGCGCTCGACGCTCGGGCCGGGCAAGATCATCGGCGCATCCTGTTATAATGACCTGCGCTTGGTGCAGGAGGCGCAAGCGCAAGGCGCGGACTACATCGCCTTCGGCAGTTTCCACGCCTCGCCGACCAAGCCCGAGGCGGTCAATGCCTCGCCGACGCTGCTGACCCGCGCCCGCAGGCAGACCGATCTGCCGCTGGTGGCGATCGGCGGCATTACGCCCGACAACGGCGCGCTGCTGATCTCGGCCGGCGCCGATGCACTCGCAGTGATCAGCGGCATATTCGCGCAGGCCGATCCGGAAGCGGCGGCACGACGCTACGCTCGCCTGTTCGAACTGGCGTCCTCCGAAGACGATTCACAGCATCAGGATTAGCACAATGACACAATCGCACGAGTTCTTCATGAAGGCCCAGCAGGTCATCCCCGGCGGCGTCAATTCGCCGGTCCGCGCTTTCCATGGCGTGGGTGGAGAACCGGTGTTCATCCGCCGCGGCGCGGGCGCGCAGTTGATCGACGTCGACGGGCGCTCTTACGTCGATTACGTCGGCTCCTGGGGCGCGGCGATTCTCGGCCATGCCCATCCGGGCGTGGTCGCCGCGGTGAAGCAGGCGGCGGAAAACGGCCTCGGCTTCGGCGCACCCACCGAAATCGAAACGCACATGGCCGAACGCCTGTGCCGATTGCTGCCCTCGCTCGATCTGGTGCGCATGGTCAATTCCGGCACCGAAGCGACGATGAGCGCCATCCGGCTGGCGCGCGCCTACACCGGCCGCGACAAGATCGTGAAATTCGAAGGCTGCTACCACGGTCATGCCGACTCACTGCTGGTCAAGGCCGGCTCGGGCGCACTCACGCTCGGCGTACCCACCTCGCCCGGCGTGCCGGCGGCGCTGGCGGCAAACACCATCACCGCGGCCTACAACGATATCGAGCAACTGGAGCAGATATTCGGCCAGGTCGGCGCGGAAATCGCCTGCGTCATCG
This sequence comes from uncultured Chromatiales bacterium, assembly GCA_964388175.1. Classification (GTDB taxonomy): domain Bacteria; phylum Pseudomonadota; class Gammaproteobacteria; order SZUA-140; family SZUA-140; genus JAITWN01. The sequence goes on from CAYLYS010000077.1 coordinate 11,008, forward strand.
TCGAGCCGGTCGCCGGCAATATGAACTGCATTCTGCCCAAGGCGGGTTTTCTCAGCGGCCTGCGCCGGCTCTGCGATCAGCATGGCGCGCTGCTGATCTTCGATGAGGTGATGACCGGCTTTCGCGTCGCGCTCGGCGGCGCGCAGCAGCGCTTCGGCATCCGTCCCGATCTGACCACGCTCGGCAAGATCATCGGCGGCGGACTGC
>CAYLYS010000078.1:0-10684 GCA_964388175.1 uncultured Chromatiales bacterium
GGAGGGCGCTTTGCCTCGCGCTTTCCGCGCGCTCTGCCGATACTCCCGTGCAGCGACAACTGCCCGGGCCATGCCTTATGAAACGAATCATTCTTGTCGTCTTCCTGCTCCTCGCCCTCGTCGTGGCCGCGGCGCCGTATGGCATCGGCCTCGTGGTCGAGCAGCAATTGCATGCCCAGCAACAGCAGATCAGGGATGCCTACCGGTCGCCGTACTGGATGTCGGTCGGGCTGGAGAACTATCGCCGTGGCTGGCTTTCGTCGAGCGCAGACCTGGCGTTGACGATCGATTTTTCCCGTCACCCCGGCTTGCGGGAAGTGATTCAGGCCTCTCCGGGAGAATTCTTCGGCCTGCCCGCGTCCTTGCGCATCGTCATCCATCACGACATCCGGCACGGGCCGCTGATCCTGTCGCCCGCGCCCGGAATCGCGGCGGCACGCGTGGAGTCGCGGCTCGAGGTGCCGGAAGCGTTCCGGGATGCCGTGGAACGGTATTTCGCGGACCAGCCGCTGCTGACTGGTGTGACCCATGTCTCCCTGTCGGGAGAGAGCGAGACGACGGTGACGGTTCCCGCGTGGTCGGGATCGCCGGTCGAGGGCTTTACCATTGACTGGCAGGGCTTCAATGGCAGCGGACGCGGAACATGGTTCGACATCGACGGCACATTCGCCGGCGCAGCGCCCTTGCTGGAGCTGCGTGCCGGGGATAACCGCTTCACGATCAGATCGACAACCGTGGAATCCGCAGGGCGCCTGTCCGATCTCGGGTTCGTGACAGGCACGTCGCGGATCGCGATCGCCGAAGCGGGCGGCGTGCTGGCAATGCCTGCGGCCGCGCCGCAGACCTACACCGTCGAGGACGTGGAGGTGACGGCCACGATGGCGATCGAGGGCGATCTCTTCGCAGTCCACGAACGCATTGCCTTCGCGCGGGCAGCGGCCGGGGATTCCGCCGCGGGACCCGGCGAGCTGCAGATAGCGGTGCGAAACCTGGATGCCCGCGCGCTCCTCGATCTGATGGACGAGTTCGACCGTCTGACGCTGGCGCAGGAGCAGGAGATGCCGGATGCATCCGACGCGGTCATGCCCGAGCGGATGCGGGAGCTGATGCTGTCGCTGCTGAAGCGTTCCCCGCTGTTCGAGATCGGCGCGGTGCGTCTGGTACTGCCGCAGGGCGAGGTGAGCGGACGCCTGAAGGTCGCGTTCGACGGTTCTGGCGAGATCGACATCGATGCGCCCGAACGGCTGGCGGGACTGGTCGATGTCGAAGGGGAGTTTGCCGTCCCCGCCGCGCTGTCGACGCGGATTGCCTGCGATGTGATGTCGCGGCAGCTTGGCCTCGCGGCCATGGCGGAAGGGCATGCGCCGCCCACCCTTGGCGCCGCGGAGCTCGAACCGATGGCGCTCGGCATGCTCACCGAACTGGAGCGCGCCGGCGTGCTGGTACGCGAAGGCGATCAGCACCGGATCCGCTTCCGGCTGGAAAACGGCCAGGGCAGCCTCAACGGAAATCCGCTGTTCAGTCTGGAAGACATCCTCGCCGCCGCCGCTGCGCGTCGCGGCGGATTCCAGTGAAGCGCATGCAACACCCAGCCAGCAGGATGATGCGGAGCGCGGACCTGGGTTTCGTACCGCGGCTCCCGCGCCATCCGTAGCGCGGGACGATCGGCCGTGCCGGAGGCGCTCAGGCGCCGAGGCAATCGGCGATGCGTTCGAGCCCCTGGCGGATGTTGTCCATGCCGGTGGCGAAGGACAGGCGCATGCAGCCGGGCGCACCGAAGGATGAACCGGGAACCAATGCCACGCCGGCCTTGTTGATCAGGTGTTCGCCGAGGGCAAGATCGTCCGCCAGACCGAGCCGGTCGATGACTTCCTGCATCAGCGGAAAAGCGTAGAAGGCGCCGTTCGAACGCAGGCAGCGCACGCCGGGAATGGCGTTGAGCGTGTCCACCACGTAGTCGTGGCGCTCGCGGAAGGAGCGGTTCATGGTGTCGATGAAGGATTGATCGCCTTCCAGCGCCGCCTGCGCGGCGATCTGGGAGATCGAGGTCGGGTTGGAGGTACTCTGCGACTGGATGTTTTCCATCGCGGCGATGAGCGGCCGCGGCCCGGCGGCGTAGCCGATGCGCCAGCCGGTCATGGAATAGGCCTTGGAGACGCCGTTGAGCACAATGCCGCGTTCGCGCAGGCCGGGGCAGGCCATGAGGATGTTGCAGAAGGGCTGGCCGTCGAGATTGACGTGCTCGTAGATGTCGTCGCTGGCGACGATGATGCCGGGATGGCGCAGCAGCACTTCGCCGAGTGCTTCCAGCTCGGCGCGGGTATAGGTCATGCCGCTCGGATTGGACGGGCTGTTGATCACCACCAGGCGGGTGCGCGGCGTGATCGCCGCTTCCAGCGCCGCCGCATCGATCTTGAAACCCTGTTCGATGCTGCTGTCGACGATCACCGGCTTGCCGTCGGCGAGCAGCACCATGTCGGGATAGGATACCCAGTAGGGCGCGGGGATGACGACTTCGTCGCCCGGATCGAGCAGCGCCTGCGCCAGATTGTAGAAACTCTGCTTGCCGCCGACCGATACCAACACCTGCGCGGCGCTGTAATCGAGGCCGTTGTCGCGGCGGAACTTGTCGGCGACGGCCTGGCGCAGCGGCAGTATGCCGGCGACGGCGGTGTACTTGGTGAAACCCTGGCGGATGGCTTCGATGGCCGCCTGCTTGATGTGCTCGGGGGTGTCGAAATCGGGCTCACCGGCGCCGAAGCCGATGATATCCTTGCCTTCGGCGCGCAATTGCGCTGCCCGCGCGGTGATCGCCAGTGTCGGTGATGGCTTGATCCGCTGCACCCGCTGAGAAAGTTTCACGTGTCCGTCCTGTCGGGGAAAAAAATAAACCGGCTAAGTGTAATATACTTGCATGCCGTCCCCAAGGGTTGCCATGGACAGACTTTTTCAGCTGCGTTCGGCCTACGCGCCGGCCGGCGACCAGCCGCAGGCGATCGAGAGCCTGGTCGGCGGACTCACGGACGGTCTGCGCGCGCAGACGCTGCTCGGCGTCACCGGCTCGGGCAAGACCTACACCATCGCCAATGTCATCGCGCGCGTGCAGCGTCCCACGCTGGTGCTCGCGCCCAACAAGACGCTCGCCGCCCAGCTCTATGCCGAGATGCGCGAGTTCTTTCCCGACAATGCGGTCGAGTACTTCGTTTCCTATTACGACTATTACCAGCCGGAAGCCTACGTTCCGAGCACCGATACCTACATAGAGAAAGACGCCTCGATCAACGAGCAGATCGAGCAGATGCGGCTGTCGGCGACCAAGGCGCTGCTCGAGCGGCGGGATACGGTGATCGTCGCGTCGGTATCGTGCATCTACGGCCTCGGCGATCCGCGCTCCTATCTGCAGATGGTGCTGCACCTGCGCCGCGGTGCGCCGGCCGAGCAGCGCGCCATCCTGCGCCATCTCGCCGATCTGCAGTACACGCGCAACGATGCCGAACTGACCCGCGGCACCTATCGCGTGCGCGGCGACATCATCGACATTTTCCCGGCTGAATCCGAGCGCGAGGCGGTGCGCGTGGAACTGTTCGACGATGAGATCGAGGGGCTCAGCTATTTCGATCCGCTCACCGGCGAAGTGCTGAGCCGGGTACAGCGCCTGACGGTGTATCCCAAGACCCATTACGTCACGCCGCGCGAAACCGTGCTCAAGGCAATCGACATGATCAAGGAGGATCTGCGCCTGCGCCTCGCCGATCTGCGCGAAGCCAACAAGCTGCTCGAAGCGCAGCGCCTGGAGCAGCGCACGCGCTTCGATATCGAGATGATGCAGGAAATCGGCTATTGCTCCGGCATCGAGAATTACTCGCGCTATCTCTCGGGCCGACAGCCCGGCGAGCCGCCGCCGACCCTGCTCGATTACGCGCCGCCGGATGCCTTGCTGGTGATCGACGAAAGCCACGTCACGGTGCCGCAGCTCGGCGCCATGTACCGCGGCGATCAGTCGCGCAAGCTGACCCTAGTCGAGCACGGTTTCCGTCTGCCCTCGGCCATGGACAACCGGCCGCTTGCGTTCCCGGAATTCGAGCGCATCGCCCCGCAGACCATTTTCGTGTCGGCGACGCCCGGCCCCTACGAGAATGGGCGCGCGGACGCGGTGATCGAACAGGTGGTGCGGCCGACCGGTCTGGTCGATCCGGAGATCGAGGTGCGTCCGGTCACCACCCAGGTCGACGATCTGCTGTCGGAGGTGCGCCTGCGCGTGGAGCGGAACGAGCGCGTGCTGGTGACCACGCTCACCAAGCGCATGGCGGAAAATCTCACCGAGTATCTCGCCGAACACGAGGTCAAGGTGCGCTATCTGCATTCGGATATCGAGACGGTCGAGCGCGTGGAGATCATCCGCGATCTGCGTCTCGGCGTGTTCGATGTGCTGGTCGGCATCAATCTGCTGCGTGAGGGGCTGGATCTGCCCGAGGTGTCCCTGGTCGCGATACTCGATGCGGACAAGGAGGGGTTTCTGCGCTCGGATCGTTCGCTGATCCAGACCATCGGGCGCGCGGCGCGCAATATAGAGGGACGGGTGATCATGTATGCCGACCGCATCACCGGCTCGATGGAGCGCGCCATCGGCGAGACCGAGCGCCGCCGCGCCCGTCAGGTTGCCCATAACGAGAAACACGGCATCACGCCGCAGGGTATCCGGAAGGCGGTGCGCGATATCATCGAGGGCGAGGCGCCCGAGGTGGCGCTCACTCCGCGTCAGTATGCCCGCGTCGCCGAGGAGCTGGCCGAGTACGGCGATATGTCCGCCGAGGCGCTGCGGCGCGAGCTCGATACGCTGGAAAAGCGCATGATCCAGCATGCCCGCGATCTGGAATTCGAGGCGGCCGCCAAGCTGCGCGACCGTATCCGGACGATTCGCGAGGCCAGTCTGGGCATTGCCTCCTGATTCCTTATTCTTGATGGTCTTTCCAGGCAGCGAAAAGATATTTCCGTCGCCGCTTTGTCTCTGACCGCGGTCTGTCAGTGGTCCGGCGGCGTCGGGTGTTCCTTATTCAGAACCCTCTTTCAGAACAGGGAGCCGCTGCGCGCCAACAGCCCTGAAAAGCAATACCCGACACCGCTCGCAAGAGTATTGGCACGCCCGGTTATGTTCTCGGAGACGCATCAGCGGATGCCCGGCTGCGGCGGCGGGATATTCACGCAGATCCCGGTTTCGGAGGGAATATCCCGCCGCCGCTATCCACTGGCGCCGTGGTCAGCGGCACAGCAGACGATCCGGTCCGTGACCGCCCACGGTGACAACTTCTGCTTGTGTCGCGGTGTCTTATCGAGTATCTTGGTGCCCGGCTACAGGCGCGTAGCTCAGTTGGTTAGAGCACCACCTTGACATGGTGGGGGTCGTTGGTTCGAGTCCAATCGCGCCTACCAAAATTATTCATGGGCACTGTACAGCAGTGCTTTTTTGTTTCAGCGGTTCAGAGATGCCTACAGTCACCCTGCCGGACAAGAGCGAGCGCCGTTTCGACGGCCCGGTCACGGTCGCACAGGTGGCGGCGGCGATCGGTCCCGGCCTGGCGAAAGCCGCCGTCGCCGGCCGCATCGGCGATCGCCTGGTCGACACCTCCTATCTGATCGAACACGATTCCGAGCTGCGCCTGATCACCGAGCGCGACGAGGAGGGCGTGGACATCATTCGCCATTCCTGCGCCCATCTGCTCGCGCAGGCCGTCAAGCGCTTGTTTCCCGATGCGCAGGTCACCATCGGCCCGGTGATCGAGAACGGCTTCTACTATGATTTCGCCTTCAGCCGCGCCTTCACGCCCGACGATCTCCTGGCCATCGAAACCAAGATGGAAGAGATCGTGGCCGAGGATCTGCCGGTGGCGCGCCAGCTCATGGACCGGGACGAAGCGGTCGCTTTCTTCCGCGGCATGGGTGAGGAGTACAAGGCCGAAATCATCGGTGCGATCCCCGCGGGCGAGGTGATCTCGCTTTACCGGCAGGGTGAATTCATCGATCTGTGCCGCGGCCCGCATGTGCCGAGCACCGGGCGGCTGCGCGCGTTCAAGCTGACCAAGCTCGCCGGCGCCTACTGGCGCGGCGATTCACGCAACGCGATGCTGCAGCGCATCTACGGCACCGCCTGGGGCAATCCCAAGGATCTGAAGGCCTATCTGCATCAGATCGAAGAGGCGGAGAAGCGCGATCATCGCCGCATCGGCCGCCAGCTCGATCTGTTTCATGTCCAGGAAGAAGCGCCGGGCATGGTGTTCTGGCACCCGCGCGGCTGGACTCTCTACCGTATCGTCGAGCAGTACATCCGCGATCTGCTGCAAGACAATGGCTATCAGGAAATCCGCACGCCGCAGGTAGTCGATCGCTCGCTGTGGGAGAAATCCGGTCATTGGGACAAATTCGCCGCCGGCATGTTCACCACGCAGGTGGAGAATCGGGACTACGCGGTCAAGCCGATGAACTGTCCCTGCCATGTGCAGGTGTTCAACCAGGGACTGAAGAGCTACCGCGATCTGCCGCTGCGCCTCGCCGAGTTCGGCTCCTGCCATCGCAATGAGCCCTCCGGCACCTTGCACGGACTGATGCGCCTGCGCGGTTTCGTGCAGGACGATGCGCATATTTTCTGCACCGAGGACCAGATCCAGGCCGAAGTGGCGAACTTCATGGATCTGCTGTTCAAGGTCTACGCCGATTTCGGCTTCAACGACATTCTGGTCAAACTCTCCACCCGTCCGGAGAACCGCGTCGGCGACGATGCGGTCTGGGACAAGGCGGAGCACGCCCTCGAGCAGGCGCTGAATGCACGCGGCCTGCCGTGGCAGCTGCAGCCGGGGGAGGGGGCGTTCTACGGTCCCAAGATCGAGTTTTCCCTCAAGGACAGCATCGGACGGATATGGCAGTGCGGCACCATTCAGGTCGATTTCTCCATGCCTGGCCGCCTGGGCGCCTCTTATATAGGGGAGGACAGCAGCCGTCAGGTGCCGGTCATGCTGCACCGTGCGATCCTCGGCTCGCTGGAGCGTTTCATCGCCATATTGATCGAAGAGCACGCGGGCGCCTTCCCGGTCTGGCTGGCGCCGGTGCAGGCGGTGGTGATGAATATCACCGATCGCCAGGGCGAGTACGGTGCCGCCGTCGCCGCCCGGCTCGCCGCCCGTGGGTTGCGTGTCGATACGGACTTGAGAAATGAGAAAATAGGCTTTAAAATCCGCGAGCATACGCTGCAACGAGTGCCATATCTCCTGGTCGTAGGGGATCGGGAGATGGCAGAAAATTCTGTGGCCGTGCGCGCGCGCGATGGCAGCGATCTGGGAAGCATGTCGATAGACCGCTTCGCAGATCGTCTGACTGATGAGTCGGCGCGCCGCGGCCGCGTTGTTTTGGAGGAATAGGGAATAGCTGCTGACAAAGAATTGCGTCTGAACGATGCCATTTCGGCGCCGGAAGTCCGTCTCATCGGAGCGGACGGAGAAGCGGTGGGTGTCGTCAGTCTGGCCACCGCGCAGAAGCTCGCGGAAGAAGCCGAACTCGATCTGGTCGAGGTGGCGCCACAGGCAAGTCCTCCTGTTTGCCGAGTGATGGATTACGGCAAGTTCCTCTTCGAGGAAAGCAAGAAGCGGCATGCGGCGAAGAAGAAACAGAAACAGATCCAGGTCAAGGAAGTCAAATTCCGGCCGGGTACGGATGAAGGGGATTACCAGGTCAAGCTGCGCAACCTCATGCGTTTTCTGAGCAGCGGCGACAAGGCGAAGATCACGCTGCGTTTCCGCGGCCGCGAAATGGCGCATCAGCGTCTCGGCCTGAAGCTGCTGCAGCGTATCGAGAAGGATCTGGAAGAATACGGGGCGGTCGAGCAGTTTCCCAAGATGGAAGGGCGGCAGATGATCATGGTGCTCGCTCCCGCCAGCGGTAAGAAGAAGCAGTCCAGCGCCTGAGAGCAGGTTTGCAGCGCGCCGGATCACGCAGTTTGACGGAAGTGTGCAGAATCGAGGAAGAATTGAATGCCCAAGCTCAAGACACATCGTGGTGCGGACAAGCGCTTCGCTAAGACCGCGTCCGGCCGGTTCAAGCACCGGCGTGGATTCCGCAACCATATCCTGACCAAGAAGAGTACCAAGCGCTTGCGCCATCTGCGTGAAAACGGCATCGTCGATGCCTCCGACACGGCCGCAGTGCGTCGCATGCTGCCTTACAGCTGAGAGAGTCGTCATGCCAAGAGTGAAGAGAGGAACTACCGCGCGTGCCAGCCACAAAAAAGTGCTGGCGCAGGCCAAGGGATACCGTGGCCGTCGCAAGAACGTCTACCGCATCGCCACCCAGGCGGTCACCAAGGCGGGTCAGTACGCTTACCGCGACCGCCGTCAGAAGAAGCGCGAATTCCGTGCGCTGTGGATCGTGCGCATCAATGCTGCGGCACGCGAATGCGGTCTGTCCTATAGCCGTCTGATGGAAGGTCTGCGTAAGGCCGCCATCGAGATCGATCGCAAGATGCTGGCCGATCTGGCGGTGTTCGACAAGAATGCTTTCGCCGCGCTGGCGGAAAAAGCCAAGGTCGCCGCAGTCTGAGTGATCATCGTCCTGCGCCGCCGCCCGCATCGCCAGGCGGCGGTCGCCGGAACGATTTGAAAAGGGAAGGCGGCGCCTTTCCTTTTTTATTTGTGCGGGCAGCGATCGTCGCTCGTGCCGGGGGAGAGACAGCGTGAACGGGGAGACCCTGGAGTCCATCGTCAGTACGGCCATGAGCCGGATCGCCGAAGCCAGCGAGCCGGTGGCGCTCGACCGCCTGCGCGTGGAGTATCTGGGCAAGAGCGGTCAGGTTACGAGTTACCTGAAAAACCTTAAGCATCTCTCTGATTCTGAAAGGCCGCAGGCCGGTCAGCGTGTGAACACGGCGAAGCAGGCGCTGCAGGCGGCAATCGACCAGCGCGCCCGCGTGCTCGATGAGCGCGGACTGGAAGAGCGTCTGCGCCGTGAAGCGCTGGATGTGACGCTGCCCGGCCGCGGTCAGATCCACGGCGGCCTGCATCCGGTGGGGCAGGTGCTCGACCGCATCGAAACGCTGTTCCGCAACGCCGGCTACGAGGTTGCGCGCGGTCCCGAAGTCGAGGACGACTTCCACAATTTCGAAGCGCTCAACATGCCTGCCGATCATCCCGCGCGGGCGATGCATGACACCTTCTATTTCGATGCGCACACGGTGCTGCGCACGCATACCTCGCCGGTGCAGATCCGCGTGATGAAGGATCGCGCACCGCCGCTGCGGGTGATTGCGCCCGGCCGCGTTTACCGCTGCGATTCCGATGTCACCCATACGCCGATGTTCCACCAGGTGGAAGGCTTCGTGGTGGATGAAGAGGTGAGTTTCGCCGACCTCAAGGGCACACTGACCGATTTCCTGCAGGCGTTCTTCGAACGCGACTGCGCCGTGCGTTTCCGGCCCTCGTACTTCCCCTTCACCGAACCCTCGGCGGAGGTGGACATCGCCTGCGTCATCTGCAGCGGGACGGGCTGCCGTGTATGCAAGCAATCGGGCTGGCTGGAAGTCATGGGCTGCGGCATGATTCATCCCAATGTGTTCGCCAAGGTCGGCGTCGACAGTGAGCGCCATACCGGTTTCGCCTTCGGTCTCGGCGTCGAGCGTATGGCCATGCTTTACTATGGTGTCAATGACTTGCGGCTGTTTTTTGAAAATGATCTGAGGTTTCTGGAACAGTTCAACTAGTTCCTATCCTCCTCCTGGCACTGATACCTGGCACTGATATGAAGTTCAGCGAACAATGGCTCCGTGAATGGGTCGATCCGGCGATCGACAGCGCAGCGCTGGCCGCACGCCTGACCATGGCCGGGCTCGAAGTCGACGCGATGACCGCGGTGGCGCCCGTTTTCAGCGGTATCGTGGTGGGGCACGTGCAGGCAGTGGCGCCGCATCCCGAAGCGGACCGGCTGCGCATCTGTCAGGTGGACGACGGCTCCGGCTCACCGCTGACCATCGTCTGCGGCGCCGCCAATGTCGCTGCCGGCATGCGCGTACCGCTGGCGCGTGTCGGCGCGCTTCTGCCCGACGGCAAGGCGATCGGCAAAGCCAAGCTGCGCGGTGTCGAGTCCTACGGCATGCTGTGCTCGGCGCGCGAACTCGGCCTCGGTGAAGGCGCGGAAGGGCTGTTGGCGCTGCCCGCCGATGCGCCGGTGGGGACCGATCTGCGCGCCTATCTCGGCCTGGATGATGTCGCCATCGAACTCGGGCTGACGCCCAACCGCGGTGACTGCCTGGGCGTCGCCGGCATCGCGCGTGAAGTGGGCGTGCTGTGCCGCAGCGAGGTGCGTGTGCCGGCCGTTGATGCCGTGCCACCCACGCTCGATGAGCGGCGCGCCATCGAACTGCGCGCGCCCCAGGCCTGCCCACGTTATCTCGGCCGCGTGATCCGCGGTATCGATCCGGCTGCGGTAACGCCGCTGTGGATGCAGGAGCGTCTGCGGCGCAGCGGTCTGCGCAGTATCAGCGCCGTCGTCGACGTCAGTAACTACGTACTGCTCGAACTGGGGCAGCCCATGCATGCCTTCGATCTCGACCGGTTGCAGGGCAATATCCGCGTGCGTCATGCCGTTGCGGGCGAAACACTGGCCTTGCTCGACGGACAGACCGTGACGCTGCAGGCGGACATGCTGG
>CAYLYS010000079.1:0-9838 GCA_964388175.1 uncultured Chromatiales bacterium
CGGCGGGGGCGGGGGCGGATCGCCCGTGCACGCTCCCCGCCGCCACCCCCACCGCCGCCACCGCCACCGCCCGATGAGGAGGAGCCGCCGCCGGAAGAGGAGCCGCCTGTCGAAGAGGAGCCGCCCGTAGAGGAAGAGCCTCCTCCGGAAGAAGAGCCGCCGGTGGAAGAAGAACCGCCTCCTGTGGAAGAAGAGCCACCCGTGGAAGAAGAACCGCCCGTGGAAGAACCGCCTGGAGAGGAGGTGCCGCCGACTGCAGAGACACCGGCGAGCGGCGGGTCGGGTGGCGGCGCCTTCGGTTTGTCCTGGCTGAGCGTGCTCCTGCTGTTCCTGCTGTGGCGTCATGGTTTGCCGGTGCGCGGACATGCCATGCCGTTTTCTCTGCTGTCGACACTTTCATGGAGAAAGAAATGAGCGCATGCCGATATCTTGCCGGATTGTCGATAGGGGTGCTGCTGGGCAGCGCGGGCGATGTCACGATGGCGATCGAGTTCGAGGATGTGACCGCCGCGGCGGGCGTCGAATACCACGGAGAGAGCTACGGCGCTTCCTGGGGCGATCTGGATGGAGACGGTTATCCGGATCTGTTCGTGAGCAATCATCGCACGCGCCCACCCAGCCTGTTTCTCAATCGCGGCGACGGCAGTTTCGTCGACGTCTATGACCAGACCTTCGCCTGGATCACCCATCAGCGTGCCGATACGCATGGCGCCACCTGGTTCGACTTCGACAACAACGGTACCCAGGATCTGTTCGTCAGTATCGGTCTGGGCAATCGCGATCAGTTTCTGGTCAACGAACGCGGCGCGCTGATCGATCGCACGGAAGCGCTGGGCATCGGCGACGGCGTATCGGATAACTGGGCTTCGCGCTTGCCGGTGTGGATGGATTTCGATGACGACGGCCGCCCCGATTTCGCCGTTTCCACCATGATCCTGCGCGAAGGCGGGCTGCAGGTTCCCGCACTGACCCAGCTCATGCGGCAGACCGCGCGCGGTACGTTCGAGCCGGCGGGTGAGCAGGTCGGTCTGAATTGTCTTCGCCAGCAGTATGCGCAGCTGCTCGACGTCGACGGCGACGGGCGACTGGATTTCGTCTGCCCGGACGGCGCCGCGTTTCCGCAGCAGGTCTACGATATCCGCGCCGAAAGATGGACCGCATTGTCGTTTCCGCTCACGATCGCCGGCGGCCCTGATAGCGTCATCGCCGATTTCGACAACAATGGCCATATGGATATTTTCCATTTGAGCGGCGTGCAGCTGCGGCCTTCCGGCGCCAGCCAGACCGGCTCCAACAGCATCGAAGCGATGTTCATGGGCGGAGAGAAAGGCGTCAGTTTCACCAGCACGGGCGCGGTGACGTTCGAACTCGACTGGAATGCGCTCGACGAGGGCGGCATCGGGCTGGAACAGATCCGCATCGGAGCGGAGGGCTTCGCTCCCGCATCCATCCCGTTTTCCTATACCCCCGAGCAGGCGGCGGGCATGCCGGCCGAGAGCACTGCCGCGCCGGACGTGCGCATCGGCTACGTCGACGGGCGCTGGTCTGTGAATGTGCGCACGGTCAACAGCGACGATGAACGTGTTTTCAGCAATGTCTATTTCCAGATTGTCAGCACGGCTGAAATCGGCGACGTCCAGGTGACGGGGATGGCGCCGGGCGACAACCCGGCTCGTCCCACCCTGTTGCTGAACGACGGCGGCACGTTCAGGGACGCCACCGATGCGGCCGGCTTGGGCGATATGCATTATTGCGTCAGCGCCACGGCCGGTGATTTCGACAACGACAGGCATGTCGATCTGTTCATCGCCTGCCGCACGCCGACCACCAACATCGAAAACATCCTCTACCGCAATCGCGGCGACGGTACTTTCGAGCGGGTGGCCGCCGCGGGTGGCGCCGCCGGTCCGACAGGAGCGGCGGTCGGCGATCAGGTGGGCGCCGCCGACTCGGTGGTGAGCGCGGACTATGACGGGGACGGCTTCCTCGATCTGTTCGTGACCAATGGTTTCAATATGCGTCCCCGGGACGCGGGCGGGCCGAACAAGCTGTACCGCAACGTGGGCAACGGCAATAACTGGGTGGCGCTCGATCTGGTCGCTACGGCGTCGCATCGCGAGGCGCTCGGCGCGCGCGTTGTCGCCACCATCCCGGATCTGCCCGAGACGCGGATGACGCGCGTGAAGAACGGCGGCTACCACCGCTGGTCGCAGGATCACGGCCGCATCCATTTCGGCCTGTCCGACGCCGCGGCCGTGGATCTGGAGATCGCCTGGCCGAGCGGCGTGGTCGAGCGCTACACCGATGTCGCACCGAACCGCATTTACCGCGCGGAGGAGGGCGCCGATGAACTCGTCGCCATCGTGCCGGGTGCAGAGGGATTGCCTTATCCCTGCGGCATATTGCTGCGCACGCTGGACCTCGGCGCCGATCGCGGCGTATTCCTGGCCAAGGACTGCACCAGCGGCACATGGCAGCTCAGGATGGTGCGGGGAGAGGGCGATGCGCCTGTGTTCACCGGTCGTATCGTTTCCACTTCGGTGATCGAAGGCATCCGCCAGCGCGGCGTGCAGGCGCACGATACGCTGCTGTGCGACGGGCAACCCTGCCCGCAGTCCGAGTCGCTGGGGACGGCGACGGAGATCGGTTTCGAGTTCGAAGTCCGTTCGGGTGCCGATGGCTTCGATTTCCGCCCGCAAGATGGATCGAATACCTGCATCACGATAGATCAGCCGGCCGAGACGGTGTTTTTCGGTTTGTTCAAGCGGCCGGTTTCCACGCAGTTCTATCTTGAGACGCTCGAATCCTGTCCGGACGGCATACCGCTGCCGCCACCGCCGCCCGAAGAGGAACCGCCGCCCGAGGAAGAGCCGCCGCCGGAAGAAGAACCGCCGCCTGCGGAAGAAGAGCCGCCCGTGGAAGAGGAACCGCCTGTTGAAGAGGAGCCGCCGCTGATCGACGGTGGTTCGGGATCCGGCGGTGGCGGCGCGGTGGATCTGTCCATGCTGCTGGCGATGGTCTGTCTGCTGAGTCGCCGCCGGCTGCGGCGCGCAGGCGGATGTTAGGCCGCCGGTTCGGCGGAGGGCATGAAGCATGAGTCTGAAAATGCTGTGGGTGATGGTGCGGGCGCGTTATGGACTGCTCGTCCTGACGCTGCTGATCACGATCGTGAGCACGGCGATCGTGACCGATATGCTGCCGCGCCAGTATGTCGCCACCACCTCGCTGGTGCTCAACAGCGGCGAGAACAACCCGTTCGACGTGCCCGGCGCCGCGGGCAAGGCGTTTTCGACCTTCCTGGCGACGCAGCTCGATATCATGCAGAGCAGAAGCGTGGCGCTGAAAGTGGTCGATGCGCTGAGGCTGACGGAGGATGCGAGCACACAGGTCGCGTTCAGCGAGGCGGGTGGCGAAGAGAAATCGCTGCGTGAGTGGCTCGCCGATCAGTTGTTGCTCAATCTGTCGGTGGAGCCGTCGCGCGACAGCCGGGTGGTTGCCATCAGTTACCGCTCCACCGACCCCAGGGTCGCCGCGGACATCGCCAACGCCTTCGCGCAGGCCTATATAGCGACCACGCTGGACATGATGACCGATCCGGCCAAGCGCAATGCGGCGTGGTTCGATCAGCAGCTCGATGTGATTCGCGAGCGGGTGCTGAAATCCCAGGCGCGCCTGACCGCTTTCCAGCAGAAGCACGGCATCATCTCGCTCGATGAGCGGCTGGATACCGAAACCAATCGTCTCAACGAGCTGTCGCGGACCTACGTCCAGGTGCAGGCGGAGGCGACCGATGTGCGTTCGCGGCAACTGGGTCAGAACCACCCGGAATTTCGCCGCGCCATCAGTCGCGAACAGGCGGTGGCGCGCTCCCTGGAAACACAGAAGCAGCTGCTGCTGGAGCTCAAGCAGCAGCGCGATCAGCTCGGGGTGCTTGCGCGCGAGGCCGAATCCGATCAGCGCGTGTTCGAATCGACGCTGCAACGCTTCTATCAGACCAGTCTGGAGAGTCAGTTCAATCAGCCCAATACATCGGTGCTCAATGAGGCGGTGCCGCCATTGCGGCCGGCGCGCCCCATGGTCCTGTTCAATATGCTCAGCGCCCTGTTGATCGGTACGGCGCTGGGGACGGGAATGGCGATTCTGGCGGAGATGCAGGACCGCCGGGTGCGCGATCCGAGCGACCTTGCCGATGTGCTGGGCGTGCGCGTGCTGGCCAGCCTATGAATGCTCACTGTGCGGGGTACGGATGATGTCCATGAAGACCCTGGATGTGCTGTTGCAGCGGGAAGCGGCCCTCGGCGATGCCCAGGGTGCCGATCATGGGCGCATCGATACCCCGATCGATACCCTGATCGATATAGGGCACGCCGATGCCGGGCCGGGCGCGCGGATCGGACAGATGCTGGTCGAGCGCGACCGGCTCAGGGAGCGTGACGTCGAGCGGATACTGCAGTACGCGCGGCGCAAAAGCTGCCGCTTCGGCGAGGCGGCGGTCAGGCTCGGACTGTTGACGCGTCAGGATGTCGATCGGATGCTGGCCGCACAGTTCGGTTATCCCTATCTGGAAAAGGGCGCGGGCGGGCTGTCCAGTCGCCTGGTGGCGGCGTTCGATCCGTTTTCCGCGCGCGGCAATACGCTGCGCATTCTCGCGGCGCATTTGCAGCAGCGCTGGTTTTTTTCCGGGCAGCGGGCGCTGTGCCTCGTTTCTCCCGGCAGCCGCGATGGCTGCAGCGAGCTGGCGGCGAATCTGGCGATCGTGTTTTCACAGCTCGGCATGGCGACGGTGCTGGTCGATGCCGATCTGCAGGATCCGACCCAGCACCGGCTGTTCAACATCGGCAACGAAATCGGTTTGTCATCGGCGCTGGCCGGGCGCGCCGACATCGAATCGCTGCGCGTGCCCATGCCGATGTTCCGCGCGCTCGATATCGTCCCCGCCGGGGTTGCGCCGCCCAATGTGCATGACCTGTTGCGGCGTCCGGCGCTGGAAAACGTGGTGTCGCGGCTGTGCGCGCGTTACGCCGTCGTGCTGTTCGATGCGCCGCCCTACGATGCCGATCTGGGAGTCGAGGATCTCGCGCGCTGCTGCAGCGGCGCGCTGCTGGCGGTGCGCCGCAATCACACCCGGCTCGCCGCGTCGCGGCAGTTGCTGGATGATCTGTCAGGACAGGAAGTCGCCATTGTCGGTTCGGTCATCAAACAGTCCTGATGGCTCCCGCGCCGACATTGCGCCGATGCTCCTGTCTGGTGCTGCCATCGCTGTATCTGCTGTCGGCGCTGCCGGTGACGGTGCAGGGCGCATCGGCGCCTGTGTCGATACCAGTGTCGATACCCGTTTCGATACAAGAGGCGCGGTTTTCTCCCCGTATCGTCGCCGGCATGGCCTATGACAGCAATCCGCTGCGCCTGGGCGGTGCGCAGGAAGTGCGCAATGCGACCGGTGAGACGGACATGGCCGACATGATCCTGCGCTATGGCGCGGGACTGCTCGCCGCCATCCCGGTCAGTCGGCAGTACTTCGAGCTCGACGCGGTCGCGGTCAGAAACCGCTACGATACCTTCGACTTCCTCGACCATACCGCGACCGATGCACGCGGGCGCTGGGCGTGGCGTTACGGCGATCTATGGGACGGGAACGTGCGTCTCAGACACCGGCGCGACATCTCGCCGCTGGAAGAGATGCGTCCGCCGGCGCGGGATCGTCGGCTGTTTCGCGAGGGACAGCTGGAAGCCCGGCGACAGTTGACGCCGCGCTGGAGCCTGGAGATGACGGCGGCGCACAGTGAATTCGAGCATGATCTGCCCGCGCGCCGGGTGTTGAACCGCGATTTCGATCTGTTGCGGGCGGGAATGGTCCGCCATGCCGCGGACCCGGATGCGATGACGGTCGCCTGGCGCGTCCAGGCGCGCAAAGCGGACTATCCCGATCGGGCGGCGGCGAGCGCCGCCGCAGTCGACAACGATTACATGGAGTACGAGGCGGGCGGCGAGCTGAAGGGAAATCTATCGCCGCGCTCCGCCATCGATTTTCGTCTCGCCTATGCCGCGCTGCGCCACGATGAGGAGAGTGGGCGTGATTTCTCCGGCGCGGTCGGACGCGCCGTTTATCGTTATCGTCCGTCCGAACGATCGGCGCTCGAGCTTGCCGCGTGGCGGGAGCTGGATCGTTATGCCGAGGTGGGAACGTCTTACGTCGCCGAAGAGGGTTTCAGCGCGAAACCGCGATGGCGGTACAGCGATGTATTGAGTTTCGATGCGAGCTTCGTCTATCGCGACCGGCGCTTCGACGGCGAGGCGGCGTCCGGCGACCTGCTGCCGGATGGCGTTTCACGACGCCACGACCGGCTGCGCAGCGCCGGCCTGTCGGCCGTGTACGAGCGTTCCTCGCTGTTCTCCTGCCGGATCGGTTATCTCATGGAGTCGCGGCGGACCAATCGCGAGGACAGACGTTATCGTTACCATCTCGTCAGCGCCGATGTACAGATCAGTTTCTAGTCGATCGATCCTGTCAGGAGAAATGCCATGATTCAGATGCTCTGCCTGATGTCGGGCCCATGCCGCGACAGCCGGATGATGATCGCGTGTCGCCGTGCCGTGTTGTTTGTCCTGCTGTGCTCGGCTGCGCTCGTGCAGGCGCGCGAGGCGCCGGATACTTTCCTGCTGGGGCCGGGTGATGTGGTGCGCACCACGGTGTTCGGCCAACCCGATCTTTCCGGTGTTTCCCGCGTCGGCGAGGATGGCCGGATTTCATTTCCGCTGCTCGGCGATGTCATGATCGGCGGCTTGTCCAGCAGCGATGCCGAGGCGAAGATCGCCCACATGCTGGCCGACGGCGGTTATGTGCGCGGTGCCCAGGTGAGCATCTTTGTCGAGCAGCGCAGACGCACGCTCGCCAACAGTGTGTTGATCCTGGGCCAGGTGGCGAAGCCGGGGAAATACTCTTTGCAGGGCGTTTCCGAGGAAGGCGTGCAATCGCTCGTCGATCTGCTCGCCATCGCCGGCGGCACCGGCGCGGACTCGTCCGACCGGCTGTTGCTGCTGCGCAGGGACGGCGACAACGTCCACAAGGTGCAGATCGATCTGGTGACGCTGCTCGACCAGGGCGAGCTGAGCCAGAACGTCGGGCTGGTTGGCGGTGATATCGTTTTTGTGCCGGCGACCGATGTGTTTTATATCTTCGGCCAGGTGCAGTCGCCGGGACGTTACCGCCTGCAGCGCGGCATGTCGGTGATGCAGGCGATCGCGGTGGGCGGCGGCATCAACCAGCGCGGTTCGGAGCGCGGTATCGAGCTGCGCCGCCGCGTCGACGGCGAGCTGCGCGCCGTGCGCGCGGATCTGCACGCGGAACTGCGTCCGGACGATGTGGTGTACGTCAAGGAAAGCCTGTTCTGAACGAGGGACCGCCATGTCGCGGCCGATTTTGATTACCGATTCAGTTTCAGTTGAATGAGGGTTGTTCGCGGATGACGGCCAGCACGTCGTGCCAGTCGTAGGAGTCGGCGGGATTCGGCCGCGGCTTGCGCGTCCAGAACAGGTAGTTCACGTGCAGCTGGTCGCGGGCGAACAGAAACAGTTCCGTCATGCTCCAGTATGTTCCCGGATATGCTCCCGGCGCGCCGTCGCCCGCCGCCGTGTGCCGGTGGGCATAGCTGTCGTACTGCATGGCGCCGAACAGGGTCATGCGATCCTTGAACGCGGCATAGTAAGGATAGGCGTGACGTTGCAGGGGCCAGCTGTCGGGGAGTACGTCCGGTCCACCCATGGCGATGTCCGCCGCCGCCGCTGCCGCGGCGATCTCGCCGATGTAGGCCTGCCTTTCGTCGAGGAAATTCATGTACCAGAATACCTGGGAACCCGGGAGGGCCGCGCGCGCATTCAACAGCACCGAGATCAGCGCATCGCGATAGGCTTCCGGTGTGTAGCCGTGGGCAGTCTTCACGCCCTGCGCCAGGCTCAGCGCGGTTTCCTGCAGGGCCATGCCCTCCAGATTAGGATGCTCGTCGAAGCGTGAGCCCAGCTGATCTATCAGTCGCGACAGGCGTTCGATGACGTAGGGATCCCAGCGTTTGGCGGTATAGCCGCCGCCGCTGTTGGGCAGTGTATGCGCTTCCCAGAGATAGGGCGGTGTGGGACGCGTATCGGTGAAGGTCTTGTCTTCGATCATGACGACGAGCTGCATGCCGTGGTCGGCCATGAGTTGCAGGTCCGCCGCGATGGCGGAGAAATCGTATGTGCCGAGTGCCGGTTCGAGATCCTTCCACAGGTAGCGTTTATGGATGCCGCGTACGCCCGGTTGTACCGCGAGCAGCATGGCGCTCTGCCCGTCGAAGCCGTTCATGGCGATATAGTGGCCCGGGTTGTACTTGCGCGCCGCCGGTGTATCCGGTGCCTCCGGTGTATCGGGCGTTGCTTCGTCGTCCGTTGTGTCGCCTTCTTCCTCTTCTTCTGGTGCCGCCGGCGTGCTGTCCGTGCCGACGAGTGCGGGGACGGACGGCGGGGCGGGAGTTTCGATCGTGGGAGGCTCTGTCGTTGATGCGTCTTCTGCCGCCGTGTCCAGGCATGCGCTCAGCAG
Organism: uncultured Chromatiales bacterium; assembly: GCA_964388175.1. GTDB lineage: Bacteria > Pseudomonadota > Gammaproteobacteria > SZUA-140 > SZUA-140 > JAITWN01. The sequence goes on from CAYLYS010000079.1 coordinate 8,573, forward strand.
GCATGACAGCAGCAGAATCAGTGCGAGCGCTGTGCGGCAGGATCGGGAGTGAGGCGGCGGTGTGGACACGCGCTCCAATATAAATGGTGCGTGGAGCCGCTTCCGCGACCGCCTTCACGAATCGGCGCGACGCGTGATTTCATGGCTGGTGTGCGATCGATTCAGTGCGCGGCGCCGGCATTGAAATGCGGATATTTGCGGATGACGGCGAGCGCGTCGCGCCAGTCGTATGAGCCTTCGGGGTGCTGCCAGTGCTTGCGGTTCCAGAAGATGTAATCGACATGCAGCTCGTCGCGTGCAAAGAGGAACAGATCCTCCATGCTCCAGTAAGGTGCGCCCGGCGATCCGGCGGCGCGCGGATGGCTGTAGCTCATGAACTGCATCGATCCGAACAGGGTCATTTCACCCTGAAACTGCCGGTACAGCGGATAGCTCAGCCGGCGCAGCGCACGCTGGTCGGGCAGGATGTCGGGCCCGCCCATGGCGATGCGGTGCGGCGCGACGGTGCGCGCGATATCGGCGAGGAGCGTCTGATCGCCGGGGAGGAAATTCATGTACCAGAAGACCTGCGAGCTCGGCATGGCGCGGCGCGCGGTGAGCAGCGTATCGACCAGCGCGTCGCGGTATGCGCGCGCACGATAATGCTGTGTGCGCAATGTCGCGGTGGACAGACTGAGCGCGCTTTCCTGCAGCGCCACGCCCTCGAAATGCGGGTGCGGATCGAAGCGCGCTCCCAGCGCGCTCAGCAGGCGGGAAAATCGCGCGGAGACGAAAGGATCCCAGCGCTTGGCGATCCAGCCCTTGCCATCGGTGTGCGGCAGGGTGAAGCCGTCGTGAAGATAGGCGGGCGTGGGTTTTTCGTCAGTGAAGGTTTTGTCTTCTATGAAGACAACGAGCTGCAGCCCGAGGTCGGCGACCACGGCGAGATCGGATTCGATGGCGGAAAAGTCATAGCGGTCGAGCACCGTTTCGAGTTGCGCCCAGGTATAGCGCTTCTGGACGCCGCGGATGCCGGTCTGTTGCAGCGCGCGCATCACGTCGATGTCGTCGGTGCGATTCAGCGCGACATAGTGTCCGGGGTGGAACTTCAGCGCGGTTGACGATGCCGTGGCGTCGGGCGCCTTCGCCGCGGCGAAGAGGGCCAGGCACAGGAGCATCGCGCGCGGGAAGGATACTCGATACCAGCGGGCGCACATGGGCCGGTATCATAGCGGCGGGCGCCCGGCGGCGAATTGATGGATTTCGCCGCCGGGCGCGCCGGTGATG
>CAYLYS010000080.1:0-9294 GCA_964388175.1 uncultured Chromatiales bacterium
GATGCGCTGCGCATGGTGCTTGATGGCGGCATCTACATACCGTCCGATTTCGATCTGCCGATGCCGCATGCGGAAGCCGGCATCGACGATGAACTGTATTCATGCAGCTGCGTTGTCGCCACAGCCAATACCGAGACGCTGCTGATCCAGCTGACGCAGCGTCAGCAGCAGGTATTGCGCCTGATGGCCGAAGGCAAGACCAACAAGGATATCTCGCGCCAGCTGAGTATCTCGGAAAATACCATCAAGGTGCATGTCACCGCGGTGCTCAAGGCTTTGTGCGTTTCCAACCGTACGCAGGCGGTGTTGGCGGCGCAGCGCCTCGGCCTGGCGGAAGGATGATCGTTATCTGCGATCGCCTGCTTGATTCACCGCATCATCATCCAGTCTATGGCGTCACGGATCGATAGCCTCGGTATTCGCGCGCGGGTGCGCCTGCTGATCATGGTTCCGCTGCTGACCCTCGTTCTGGTCATGTGTGCCTATACGGCGTCGACGCGTCTGTCCGATCTGGAACGGATGCAGCTTGCGCTGGCCAGCGAAGCGCCGTTCACCAGGGACGATTTTGATGGCGCGAGCGGCGGGATCATGGCTGAAGCCCCTCTTCCCGCCGCCAATGCCGGTGAGCAGGGGTACGCACACGCCGCCACAGCAGGCCGGCCGGCAATCGACCACGTCGATTCAGCCTTGTCTCCCGGCCCCCTGCTCCGCCGCGCTGAAATCATCCGTGATGTGATTCTGTTTGCTTTCGGCGCCGCTCTTTTCGCCCTGTTCGCCGCCCTGTGGCTGGGGCGGCGTCTCATCGTAACGCCATTCCTGCGTCTGGAAAAAAGCGTGAGCGATGCGCCGGCAAGAGAACGCGGCGGCAGGCACGAAGGTCACCGCCGGGAATCGGCGGACAGCGAGGGGAAAGTCGATTTTCTCGCCAATATGAGCCATGAGCTGCGCACACCGATCAATGCCGTCATCGGTTATACCGCGCTGATGGAGAAGGCCGGTCTATCCCCCGAGCAGCACGAATACGCCCGTATCATCAACTGCGCATCGACACAGCTGCTGCGCATGATCGACGATATCCTTTCTTTCTCCCGCCTCGAATCGGGTGTAGTGCAACTCGATGAAACCGACTTCGATCTGCGCGAGGTGCTGGAGGATGCGCTGTGCATGATGGCGCCGGAAGCGAGAGATAAATGCCTCGAACTGGTACTCATCATCGATCCCCGGGTTCCTTGCGGCTTGGTCGGTGATTCGGCGCGCGTTGGCCAGGTGTTCATCAATCTGATCGGCAACGCGGTCAAGTTCAGCGAGCGTGGCGACATCGTCGTGCACGTTTTGCCTATTTCCACGCACGGTGGCTGCGCCAACATCGAGGTGCGCGTCGAAGACCGCGGCATCGGCATCGCACCGGAGGCCATCGACAGAATTTTCACGGCTTTTCATCAGGCGGATGCAAGCATTTCGCGCCATTATGGCGGTACCGGACTCGGCCTCTCGATCGCGTCGCGCCTGGTCAAGCTGTGGGACGGGCACATCGGCGTCGCGAGTGTGCCGGGCACCGGTTCCACCTTCTGGTTTACTTTGCGCTGCGGTTTACAGAGCGCTCCGCCGAGAGGACCGGCGCCCGCCGCGTTCGCTGGCCGCAAGGCGCTGGTTTACGATGACAATCCGGCCGCGCAGCGCGCCGTGCACAATCTCCTGCTCGGCTGGTCCATGGACATCGTCCCGGCGCATAAGCAGGCGTCCATCGCCGGAATGCTGCAAGCGGCCTGCGATGCCGGTTCGCCTTTCGATCTGGTGGTGCTCGGCTTGCGCCTCGCCCGTGATGAGCATGGTACCTATCAGTCCGGCGATCTGGTCGATACCGTGCGCAGGCGCCACGCCCTGCCCTTGCTGTTGATGGTCAACTGCCGCTACACCGAATTGCTCAGCCGTTCGCTGCACGACAGCGGTATCAGGATCGTGGTCAAGCCGATGCGCAGCGCCATCGTCTACAGCGATCTTTGCGCACTGCTCGGTCTGGTCGAAGCCGGCGGCGCGCTGGTGGGCAATGCGCCTGCCGCTGAGTTCGCCGGTTTGAGTGTGCTGGTCGCCGAAGACAATGACTTCAACATCGGTCTGCTGACGCGGGTGCTCGAAGGCGGCGGCGTGTCGGTCGTCCAGGCGCGCAATGGCGAAACAGCGGTAGTGTTGGCGCGCACGCGGCGCTTCGACATCGTCATCATGGATCTGCATTTGCCCGGCATGGATGGCGTGGAAACCGCCCGCCGTCTGCGCGCGCTCGGCATGGGACAGATACCGATCATTGCGCTCACCGCCGATGTTTTCGCACTCGAGAATCCGTCGACGGAAATGGACGATTGCCTGCTCAAGCCGCTCGACGAGCGCGAGCTGTGGCGCGCCATCGGCCGGCTGCGCCGCGGTCGCGCAGACCGTCCGCCGCCGCGCGAGGGCGCCATGTCGGTGGCGGCCATTACCCGCCGCATGCGCCCGCGCCTGGTCAGTTCGATCGCGCTGCAGCGCCGGCGCCTGGCAGAAGCGCTGGCGCGGGAAGATGCGGAAAGCCTGCGCGAGCTCATTCATGAACTGAAAGGACTCAGCGGATATTTCGGCCTGAAGGGGCTGACGGCCGCGGTCGCGGAATTCGAAGATTTGCTGATCGAATCCGGCGACATGGAGGCATGCCGGCGTCAGTTCGTTCTGATCGATAGCCTCATCGCGCAATTGGAGGCGGGTGGCAGCGACTCCCCGCCCTCTTGAGTGTGAGGCCCGATACCGGCGTACAATGGCCTCATGTCAGCTTTCCAGCCTGCCGCCGAGTTCGCGCTCGATCCGGACATCATTTATCTGAACCACGCCGGCGTCTCGCCCTGGCCGCGGCGCACGGCCGATGCCGTATGCGCTTTTGCCGAGGAGAACCGCCGGCGCGGTCCGGTCGACTATCCGCGCTGGAGTGCGGTCGAGACTGAGCTGCGCGAATACGCGCGCCGGCTGCTCAATGCGCCCGCGGCCGAGGATATCGCCTTGCTGAAGAATACCTCCGAAGGTCTGTCCCTGCTCGCCTACGGACTGCCCTGGCGCTCCGGTGACAACATCGTCAGTACCGACCAGGAATTTCCTTCCAACCGCATCGTATGGGAGTCGCTGGCCGATCAGGGCGTCGTTCTGCGTCGCGCTGCCATTGCCGATACCGCCGATCCGGAAGCAGCCCTCTTCGCGCTGGCCGACGACGATACCCGTCTGATCACCGTCAGTTCAGTGCAGTACGCCAGCGGTCTGCGCATGGATCTGGCCCGTATCGGCGCCTTCTGCCGTGCGCGCGGCATCGTTTTCTGCGTCGATGGCATACAGAGTCTCGGCGCATTGACCATGGATGTGCAGGCGATACAAGCCGACGTCGTGGTTGCCGACGGTCACAAGTGGATGCTGGCGCCGGAAGGCATCGCTCTTTTCTACGTCGATCCGGTCTTGCGCGAACGCCTGCGCCTGACCCAGTACGGTTGGCATATGGTCGAGGCGATGGGCGACTATGAGCGCGAGGCCTGGACGCCCGCGCGCAGCGCCCGGCGCTTCGAATGCGGCAGCCCGAACATGCTGGGCATCCATGGCCTGCACGCTTCCCTGGATTTGCTGCTGACCGTCGGTATGGCGGCAGTGGAGGGAATTATTCTCGAAAATACAGAGTGCTTGATCGATCTTATTGAGAAGTCAGGCGAACTCGAACTACTGTCGCCGGCGGCGCCGGAGCGGCGTTCGGGCATCGTTGTCTTCCGTCGCCGCGATCTCCCCGCCCCGGCACTCCATGCTCGTCTGCGCGCGCATGGTGTATACAGTGCGCTGCGTGGTGGCGGTGTCCGCTATTCTCCGCATTTCCACACCCCACGACCGCAGATCGAGCGCGCCGTCGCGCTGGCGCGTACCGTGTAGCCGGCGGTTCAGGCGGCGGCGCCGGGGGCGGCCTTGGCAAACAAGCGGAAGAAATTGTCCGTGGTCGCGGCGGCGATGCGCTCGTACGATACGCCGCGCAGCGCCGCGATGCGTTCGGCGACCTGCCGGGTATAGGCCGGCTGATTGGATTTGCCGCGGTAGGGAACCGGCGCCAGATAAGGCGAGTCGGTTTCCACCAGCAGACGGTCTTCCGGGATTTCCGCCGCCACCTGCTGCAGTTCCCTGGCGCTGGTGAAAGTGACGATGCCGGAAAAGGAAATGTAGAAACCGAGCGCCATCGCCGCGCGCGCGGTGGCCGCGTCGCCGGTGAAGCAGTGCAGCACGCCGCCGGTTTCGGCCGCGCCTTCGTCCCTGAGTATGGCCAGGGTATCGGTATTGGCATCACGCATGTGTACGATCAGCGGCAAGCCGCAGGCGCGGGCCGCCGCGATGTGGCGGCGGAAACGCTCCTGCTGCCAGTGCATATCTCCGCTGCTGCGGAAGTAATCGAGACCGGTTTCACCGATGGCGACGATGCGCGGGCTGCTTTGCGCCAGCGCGATCAGCTCCTCGCTCGTAGGGTCCCTGCCCTCGCGTTCGTTCGGATGCACCCCCACCGAGGCATAAACGCCTTCGTGCGCCTCGACCAGGGCGAGCATGGCGGGGAAAGCCTCCAGGGTGATGGAAACGCAGAGCATCCGCTCTACGCCCTGCTCCCGCGCCTGTGCCAGCGCCCCATCGAGATCGACGCCCAGGGCGCCGTGATCGAGCAGATCGAGATGGCAATGAGAGTCGACGAGCATCGGTGGATAGTCCTTTACTGGCGGTGGCGCCGCGCTTTTGCACCGTGGCGCACGTTTTTTTGTTCCGCTCCGAGTCTATGGTTCTTGACGGGATGCGTCAATGTATTGAAAATCAGAAGCTTTCCTGATGCTGCCGGATATTGTCCGCGCTCCGACCCAGACCAGGCAGAAGACACCCCGGGTGCCCGGTCGCTGCGCAGGTGGTTTGGCGTGCGCGCGTCATGAACACGGGAAGCCGGATTCCCGTCCGCCAGGCTCTATACAAGGAATGTAGTTCGCATGGAACATAATATTTCGCTGATCACCACGCTGGCCGGCGGTTTCGGCCTGGCGCTGATTTTCGGCTTCATCGCCGAACGTCTCAAGGTTCCTGCGCTGGTCGGTTATCTGTTCGCCGGCATCATCATCGGTCCGAGTACGCCGGGCTTCGTCGCCGACGTGCAGATCGCCGCGCAACTCTCCGAAATCGGCGTGATGCTGCTGATGTTCGGCGTCGGCCTGCACTTCTCCATGGGTGATCTGCTCGCAGTCAGGCGCATCGCCCTGCCCGGCGCCGTGGTACAGATGGGGCTGGCGACGGTGCTCGGCATGGGCGTGGCAATGTGGTGGGGCTGGAGCGCCGGCTCCGCGCTGATCTTCGGGCTGTCGCTGTCGTGCGCGAGCACGGTGGTGCTGCTGAAGGCGCTCGAAACGCGCGGGGTTCTGGATTCCATGAACGGGCGTATCGCCGTCGGCTGGCTGGTGGTCGAAGATCTGGCGACCGTGCTGTTCCTGGTGTTGATGCCGCCGCTCGCCGGCGTGCTCGGCGCCCCCGAAGCGGCGGGTGCCGAACCCACTCGTCCGCTGTGGCAGACCATCGGCGTGACGCTGCTCCAGGTTTCGGCCTTCATCGCGCTCATGCTGATCGTCGGGCGCCGTGTGCTGCCGTGGCTGCTGTGGCAAGTGGCGCGCACCGGTTCGCGCGAACTGTTCGCGCTGGCGGTGATTTCCGCGGCCATCAGTATCGCTTATGGCGCCGCTCAATTGTTCAGCGTGTCTTTCGCGCTCGGCGCCTTCTTCGCCGGTATGATGATGCGCGAATCCGAGTTCAGCCACCGCGCGGCGGAAGAATCGTTGCCCCTGCGCGACGCCTTTGCCGTGCTGTTCTTCGTCGCCGTGGGCATGCTGTTCGATCCCCAGGTGCTGGTGGATGAGCCGCTGCATGTGCTCGCCGTGGTGGCGATCATCATCGTCGGCAAATCGATCGCGGCGATGGCGCTGGTGCTTGCCTTCCGTTATCCGCTCAACACGGCGCTGATCGTCGCCGCCAGTCTGGCGCAGATCGGGGAGTTCTCCTTCATCCTGGCCGGCCTCGGCCTGTCGCTCGGACTGTTGCCGGCCGAGGGGCTCAGCCTGGTGCTTGCCGGGGCGCTCATTTCCATTGCGCTCAATCCCTTCATCTTTGCGTCGATTGCGCCGATCAGCCGCTGGGCGCTGCGTCATTCGGAGCTGGCGCGCAAGCTCGACCGGCGCGAGGATCCCTACGCCGAGCTGCCGATGAGCACGGAAAGAAAGTATCTGGAAGGTCAGGTGGTGCTGGTGGGGTACGGCCGTGTCGGGCGGCGCATCGCGCGCGCCATGAGCGAGCGCGGCATCCCCTACGTCGTCGCGGAACAGAACCGAGAGCGCGTGGAAGACCTGCGCAAGCAGGGTATTGCCGCCGTTTCCGGCAATGCCGCCGATCCGATGGTGCTGGTGCAGGCGCACATCGCGGACGCGGCGATGCTGGTCATCGCCACGCCCGATACGATCAATGTGCGGCAGATGGCGGATACGGCGCGGACACTGAATCCGGGCATCGAAATCGTACTGCGTACCCATAACGAAGATGAGTCGCTGCTGTTGCAGAAAGACGGCATCGGCGCCGTCTTCTTCGGCGAGGAAGAGCTGGCCAAGGGCATGACCAACCATGTGCTGGAGCGTTTCGCACCGCGCGCGACGCCTTCGGAACGCCGTCAGCACATGAGCTGACGGCGGTCTGATGTCGTAGTAGCGCGGGCGGCGAGCGTCGTCCCGGCGGGTGTCCTTTCGGATCAGACCGTGCGCGGGTCGCGCACGATCATCGTATCGCAGGGCAGCCAATCGAGCAGGCGCGCCGCCATGCTGCCGAGCAGCACGCCTTTCAGTCCGCTGCGACCGTTCGTTCCCATGACCACCAGATCGATGTCGTGCGTACGCACATAGTGCGCGAGCTGTGTTTCCAGCGCCCCGTTCTCGATGATCACGCACAGTTTGCTGCGCGTCTGCGCCGGCAGATCGGCCGAGGCGATGAAATCCATGCATTCCCGGTGATCGATCTCATGGGCTGGGCGCGCCTCCGGCATCCGATCTGGCATCCGATCGGCGAGGCCGGACATCGGTGTCTGATAGGAGTGATACAGCGTCAGGGCGCGATCGGGAAAAAAGCGCGCCGCGGTCTGCAGGGCGTAGCGCGCCGATTCCGAAAAATCGGTGGCGACGAGGATGTGATGATAGGGTCCATGCACGCGGTTGCGCACGACCAGCAGGGGTTGCGGCGCCGAACGGGCAAGCCGCTCGACCGTCGATCCGAGCAGAAAGCGGCCGAACGCCTCGTTGCGCGCCATGCCGCTGACGATCAGATCGCAATCGGCGTCGATCGCGATCCGGCGAATGGTTTCCGCCGCTTCACCCTGCGCCAGGCGCATTTCCACTTCCACGCCAAGACCGGCGGTATCGCGCTGCAACTGCACCTTCGCCGCCTGCAGGCGGCTTTCCTCGTCTTCGCCCGCGACCCAGGCCAGCAGATGATCGGGTGCCTGGGGCGTTTCCAGCACCTGTAGCGCGACGAGCTGGGCCTGCCATTCGGCGGCCAATTGCGCGCTGCGTTCGAGCGCGCGGTCGCAGCGGCCGCTGAGGTCTGTGGCGAGCAGCAATCTTGCCGGCGCATCGGTTTTTTTCATGATAGGTCTCCTTTCCTTCGACTTCTCGAGCGTCGATTGCTCGTCCTGTGCCTGCTCTGGTGATTGAGCTGGCAATCGATCCGGTAATTGATCAGGCGAAGGCCGTCGAACGCCGTTTTCTGATGTGCCTGATCACGTATTTCTCGAGCTCTGCCCCACAGAATACCAGCAGGCCGGCGGCAATGACCTTGATCCAGTCGTCCAGGCTCAGCGCGGCTGATCCGAAAATCGATTGCATGCCGGGTGCATAAGTGAATGCCAGCTGCAGCGGGATGCAGGCCGCGATCGCGAGCAGCACGTAGCGGTTGCCCGTGAAGCCGGCGAGATTGGTGACTGGCGCATAGATATGGCGACTGTTGATGAGATAGAACATCTCCGCTACCACGACCGCGTTGACCGCCATCGTGCGCGCCGTTTCCAGATCGGTGCCGTTGTTGAGCTCCCACAGGAACAGTCCCAGGGCGCCGGTCATCATCAGCACCGAAATCAGCGCCACGCGCCAGACGAAGAAGCCCGACAGCAGCGCCTCTCCCGGCGGGCGCGGCGCGCGCGCCATGATGTCGCGTTCCGCCGGCTCGAATGCGAGCGCCAGCCCCAGCGTACTGGAAGTGACCATGTTGATCCACAGCACCTGGACCGGCGTCAACGGCAGGGTGAGCTCGAACAGAATGGCCGAAATCACCACCAGGGCTTCGCCGCCGTTGGTCGGCAGCATGAAGAGGATGAATTTTTTCAGATTCTCGTAGACCGAGCGTCCTTCACGTACCGCCGTGGCGATGGTGGCGAAGTTGTCGTCGGCAAGCACCATGTCGGCAGCTTCCTTGGCCGCTTCCGTTCCTTTCAACCCCATGGCGACGCCGACGTCGGCGCGCTTGAGCGCCGGCGCGTCGTTGACGCCGTCCCCGGTCATCGCCACCACCTGGCCGTCGTCCTGCAGCGCCTGCACCAGACGCAGTTTGTGCTCCGGGCTGGCACGCGCGAAGATGTCGGCCTCGTGCACCACGCGGCGCAGTGCGGCATCGTCCAGCAGCTCTATCTCGGCACCGGTTACCGCCTGCTTCCCCATGCCGATGGCGAGCTGGGCGCCGATGGTGCGCGCGGTTTCGGCGTGGTCGCCGGTGATCATCTTGACGCGGATGCCGGCGCGGTGACATTCATCCACCGCCAGGATCGCCTCTTCCCGCGGCGGATCGATGATGCCTACCAGGCCTAGCAGGATATAGCCTTCCCGAATGTCATCGAGGGCGAGCTGATCCTTTGCCGCCGGCGCGGCGCGCTTGCAGGCGAGCGCGAGCAGGCGCAGCCCCTGCGCCGCCGTTTCCGCTGCCGTGCGCTGCCAGTGGGCGGCATCGAACGGCTCTTCGTTTTCATGCCTGCACTGCAGCTTGCAGATGTCGAAGATCCGCTCCGGTGCGCCCTTGACGAAGATCCACGGTTCGCCCGCTCCATCGCGATGGAACGTCGCCATGAAGCGATGTTCGGATTCGAACGGTATGGAGTCGACGCGCGGCCAGCGCCGGTTCTCTTCATCCTGCTTCAGGCCGACCTTTTCGCCGAGCACCAGCAGCGCGCCCTCGGTGGGATCGCCGTTTACCCGCCACAGACCG
>CAYLYS010000081.1:0-9275 GCA_964388175.1 uncultured Chromatiales bacterium
GCGAACAGCAGCACCAGCGTCAACAGCAGCGCCGCCATCGACAGCGGACCCAGACGCGCCAGCATGCGTTCCAACGCCGCCTGTCCGCGCCGCAGCAGCGCACGACGCCAGAACTGGGCGATGATCACCGGCACCACGATGTAGAGCGCCACCGACATCAGCAGCGTGCTCCAGGGCACGGTGATCGACGCCAGCCCGAGCAGCAGGCCGACGACGGGCGCGAAGGCGAATACCATGATGAGGTCGTTGAGCGCCACCTGCGACAGCGTGAACAGCGGATCGCCGCCGGTCAGCCGGCTCCACACGAACACCATCGCCGTGCACGGCGCAGCGGCGAGCAGGATCAGGCCGGCGATGTAGCTGTCGATCTGATCGGCCGGCAGCCAGTCGGCGAAGACGTGACGGATGAAGAGCCAGGCCAGCAGCGCCATCGAGAACGGCTTGACCGCCCAGTTCACGAACAGCGTCACGCCGATGCCGCGCCAGTGCCGCCGTACCTCGCCGAGCGCACCGAAATCCACCTTGATCAGCATCGGCACGATCATGACCCAGATCAGCAGCGCGAGCGGGAGATTGACGCGCGCGACTTCCATCCCGGCAATCCCCTGGAACAGACGCGGCGCGAGCTCGCCCAAGGCGATGCCGACGACGATGCACAGCCCCACCCACGCCGTCAGATAGCGCTCGAAGACATTCATCGACGGCACCAGCGCTGCGGCGCCGGCCACATCGTCGCGCACACTCATTCGTCTGCCTGGCGCTGACCGATGTTGCGCAGCTCCCGCTGCAAAGACATGGCATCCAGACGCTGCACCGGCAGGGACAGCAGCAGCGTGATGCGGTGCCTCAACAGCAGCGCCGTCTCCATGAACGCCGCGCTTTTCCTCCGCTCATCGCCGCCCTCCACCGCCGCCGGATCGGGCATTCCCCAGTGCGCGGTGACGGGCTTGCCCGGCCATACCGGACAGACCTCCCCGGCGGCGTTGTCGCAGACCGTGAAAATGAAATCCAGCCGCGGCGCCTCCGGCCGCGCGAACTCATCCCAGTTCTTGCTGCGGAAACCGCTCGCCGGAATACGCAGCTGCTCCAGCGTCGCCAGCGCCAGCGGATGAACTTCCCCCCTGGGATGACTGCCGGCGGAATGAGCGCGAAAATGCCCCTGGCCGAGATGATTCAGCATCCCCTCGGCCAGTATCGAGCGCGCCGAATTGCCGGTGCAGACGAAAAGCACCTCATAGGCTCTTTCGTTCGTCATGGCAGGCACCCGCAAGCAATGCGCGCCGATGCTGCGTTCACGCTTCCCGGCTCACCGGGGTCAAGACATGTCATGGGAAACCCTCTTCTCTAGCAGGATGTACAGGCAGTGGCATCGATCTCGCATACACCGCCCTCGCAGCAATGCTCGGTCAGATAGCCGAGCAGATCGTTCATCCGGGCGAAATCGGCACGGTAGATCAGGTTGCGCCCCTGCTGCTCGATCGTGACCAGCCCCGCGTGCGCGAGTTCCTTGAGATGGAAAGACAGCGTGTTGCGGGCAACATCGAGGCGCTCGGCCAGCACACTGGGCGTGAGCCCGGCGGGACCGGCAACGACGAGGGCACGAAACACGCGCAGACGCTGGGTATGCGCCAGCGCGCCGAGTGCGGAAATGGTCTGACTCTCAATCATTATTCGATAATACAACGTTTATCGAATTATAAGCAAGAAGCAAAACGCCCCATCGCAGCAGAGAGGACAAACGGAACAGAACCATCCTCTACACCAGCGATGATTGATCAGTTGTGCCGTGGCATTTCCCATACCGCCATCCATTACCGGCCCAAGCTGTTCGAAAACATGTCATACAGGTGCAGCCCGATGGTCGTCTCCATGGCAGACACCTTCGACGCCTTCTCGGAACCGCAGGGGGTTCAGCAGTACCAGGAACTCATCGACCTGGAATTGCTGAAGATGGACGGCTTCGTCGCCGCCGAGATGACACCCCACCTGTTCGCGGCCAGGGTGAAGATGCCGGTGCTGATGTTCGGGTGCCTGGACGAGAGACCCGGAAGACGCGCAAAAGACCGTCGATCCATTGGGAAGCAAGGAAAAGGAACCGCTCTGGATGGCGTCATTGGCTGGAATCATTGTCATGCACACCCTCACCGAACAATAATGGGGCACGTCGCCGGAGACATGTTTTTGGCCGCGGAAACACTGCTCCAGCCGGGGAGCGTAGCGTGGCAACCTGAATCGGATTCTTGTTCCATCTGGCCGGGATAAGCAGGTGACGCGCCATACACCAGACTGACGCTGCATGCGCAAGCTGCGTTACAGTCCTGCATCCGCACATTCGACGGGAGTGAATTCGTGGGAGCCATAGAAAGCCAGCCGGTCACCGCCAAGCTCTCGCGCTCGGCGATATTCCTTGTCGCAACGCTCGACGAAGGCGCGCAGAGCGTTCACACCGTGCGCTCATTCTGCGCGGATCTGGCGGCGTTCGTCCGTGCCGTCGGCTTTCGCGAACCGGACGCCGGCCTGTCGTGCATCATGGGCTTCGGCTCCGACGCCTGGGACCGCCTGTTCGGATATCCCCGCCCCAGGGAATTGCACCCGTTCCGCGAAATCCACGGCGTACACCATGCGGTGTCGACGCCGGGCGATATCCTCTTCCATGTTCGCGCCACGCGCATGGACCTGTGCTTCGAACTCGCCACCCAGATCATGATGCGCATCGGCTCGGCGGTGACGGTCGTGGACGAGACGCACGGTTTCAAGTACTTCGATGACCGCGACCTGCTCGGCTTCGTCGACGGCACCGAGAACCCCGTCGGCGCGGCGTGCAATGCCGCGGTGATCCTCGGAGAGGAGGATGCCGACTTCGCCGGCGGCAGCTATGTGATCGTGCAGAAATATCTGCACGACCTGACCAAATGGAACGAGATTCCGGTCGAGCGGCAGGAAGCCATCATCGGCCGCAAGAAGCTCTCGGACATCGAGCTGGACGATGCCGTCAAGCCGTCCTTCGCGCACAATGCGCTGACAACGATCGAGGAAAACGGCGAGCAGCTCGAGATCCTGCGTGACAACATGCCGTTCGGCGACATCGGCAAGGGCGAGCTCGGCACCTATTTCATCGGCTATACCCGCTCGCCCCACCGGATAGAACGCATGCTGGAAAACATGTTCGTCGGCCAGCCGCCGGGGAATTACGACCGCCTGCTGGACGTCAGCCGGGCGATCACGGGCACGCTGTTCTTCGTCCCCACGGCGACTTTTCTGGAAAACGTGCCGCAAGAAACCGCGACGGCGGCCGCAGCGGATGCGCCGTCGGTCGAAACCGGCTCCCCCGCCGCTACCGATCCCACTATCAATCAAGGCACCGCGCGGCAAGCGGACGGATCATTGGGCATCGGATCTTTGAAAGACGAGGACTGACATGAACAATCTGCATCGCGAATTGGCACCCATTTCCGCAAACGCATGGACTCAGATCGAGGAAGAGGCGAAGCGGACGCTCAGCCGCTATCTGGCGGCCCGGAAAGTGGTGGACCTGATCGGTCCGAAAGGCTTCGACCTCGCCGCGGTCGGCACCGGGCATACGCGCCATGTCCCGCCGCTTTGCACGGGCCTCAAGGTCGCGCAGCGCGAAGTCACGCCGGTCCTCGAACTGCGCGTTCCGTTCAGACTCACGCGCCAGGCGATCGACGACGTCGAGCGCGGTTCCGAGGATTCCGACTGGCAACCGCTCAAGGACGCGGCGAAGACCATCGCCTTCGCCGAGGATCACGTCGTCTTCGAGGGCTATCCGGAAGGCGGCATCGATGGCATCCGGCAGGTCACGAGCAACCGCAAGCGGACCTTGCCGGGCGACATCCGGGACTATCCGGAAGCCGTCGCCGAAGCGGTGAATGCACTGCGGCTCGCCGGCGTCAATGGTCCCTACGCCCTGGTGCTGGGCGCGGATCCCTATACCGCCATCACCGGCGGCAGCGATGAAGGTTATCCGGTGCTCAAGCACATCCAGAAACTCGTCGACAGAGAGATCATCTGGAGCCCCGCCATCAAGGGCGGCGTGGTCGTCACCACCCGTGGCGGCGACTTCGATCTCACCATCGGCCAGGATCTTTCCATCGGCTATCTCGGTCACTCGGCCGATGACGTCGAACTCTACCTCCAGGAGACGCTGACCTACCGCACCCAGACGGCTGAAGCATCGGTCGTCCTCGATCCCGCCGCACAGCCGCAATGACGCACGTATCCGCAAGATTGTCCCGGGCCACTCGATGGTGGCATTCCTCTTCAACGCGGGAATTCCGGCGTTCGCGGTGAACGCGCTCGACGGTCTCTAGGCGTAGCGTTGGCTGCACGAACCAAGGGGCGGCCCTTCCTGGAAATCACCTGACAGACGGGCCATGTCGAGCCACATCGATATCATCTGGTACACCGCCGAATGGGTCATCCGAATCGGCGCCCTGCTGGTGGTACCGCTGCGTCGCATGCCTTCGGCGACGCGAGCCTGGCTGCTGCTGATCTTCTTTCTGCCGGTGCCGGGACTCATCCTTTTCCTCTTGATCGGCAGCCCGCGCTTTCCCGCCTGGCGCACGGCACGCTTCCACGCGCTCATCCCATTCTTCGAGGACACGGCGGCATCCCTGCGCGCCCACGCCGCGGATCTCGGGGAGCGAAGCCCCATCGCCGAACTCGCGGTCACGCTCGGCAACATGCCGGCGACGGCGGGCAACACCGTCGAACTCATCGATGCGTATGACACGGTCATCGATCGCTTGGTGGAGGACATCGAAGGCGCCGACAAGTCCGTGCATCTGCTGGTCTACATCTTCGCCGATGACCGGGTCGGACAGCGGGTCGCGGCCGCCCTCGGGCGCGCGGCCAGCCGCGGTGTCGAGACACGGGTGATGTTCGACCCGGTCGGCTCCCATCGCTGGCGCAGGGGAACATTGCGGCTGCTACGCAGCCAAGGCGTGCAGGTGCGCGAAGCGCTGCCCTGGCGGCTCATCCGCGGGCGCTTGCGCCGGGACATGCGCAACCACCGCAAGCTGTTCGTGATCGACGGCCGCATCGGCTACGCCGGATCGCAGAATCTGGTAGCCAAGGACTTCCGGCCGAGCGTGGTGAATCATGAACTCGTCGCCCGTGTGACAGGGCCCGTGGTCGGCGCGATGGAGGCCATCGTCCGGGGAGACTGGTGCCTCGAGACAGGCGACCTGCCCACGGCGCCCATTGTCGTTCCGCAGGTGACGGGCACAGCGCAGGCCCAGCTTCTGCCCAGCGGCGCCGACTATCGGCTCGAAGGCTTCGAATCGCTGCTGGTGTGGCAGATCCATCAAGCGCGTGACAGCGTCGTGATGGTCTCGCCCTACTTCATTCCTGACGAGGACGTGCTGGGTGCGGTGCGTATTGCCGCGGCGCGCGGAGTGAACATCGACATCGTGCTGTCCGGAGTCGTCGATCAGCGCTTGGTGAACCTCTCGCAGAGCTCCTATTACGAGGATCTGCTGATGGCCGGCGTGCGGATCCATCTGTATCGCGGCTTTCTGCTGCACGCCAAGAATGTCAGCATCGACGGCCGGCTGGCGATCGTGGGATCGAGCAATGTCGATCTGCGCTCCTTCCAGCTCAACCAGGAGGCGAGCCTGCTGCTGTACGACGCCGCTTCGATCGCGCAGGTCGAGGCGATCCAGCGCGGCTACGTCGCGGCATCGGATGCGGTGACACTGGACGAATGGCGGCGCCGGCCTACATTGCGCCGGCTTGCAGAGAATGTGGCGCGGCTTTTCAATTCTCTGCTCTAGCGTCCTTCAGCACGGTCGCCAGTAGAGCCGCCCAGTAGAGCCACCCAGTAGAGCCACCCAGTAGAGCCGCATGGCCATCACGGCCGGTGGCATACGCCGGATGATGCCGGAGGAGCAAAACCAGGCAGTCTTCACCCTGCATGAGGAGGAAAGACGCAATGAGCCATCGCTTCAAGGTCGGCGATCATGTCACGTGGAATTCCGAAGCGGGACATGTCAGCGGGAGGATCATCAAGGTCCACACCCGCGACGTGGACTACAAGGGCCATACCCACCACGCCCGTCAGGACGATCCGCAGTATGAAATCAAGAGCGACAAGACCGAGCATATCGCCCTGCATAAAGGCCCGGCGCTGAAGAAGATCAGAAACTGATCCTCAGCGCTGCGATGTGTCCGCGCGAGCGGTCAGAACAGGCTCGCCTGCCCGGGCGGGTATGTGATCGACGTCCCCTCGACCTGCGCGAACGGCGTGAGCTTGTGCAGCCGATAACTGCTTGCCGATAAAACCTCGACCACGGGCACACCATGCACGTTCAGCGCGTCAGCCACCAGCGAACGGTGGCAACGCCACGGCACGGCTTCGGCGCACATGATCGCAACGCGCTGGCGGCGGCTCGCCTGGATGAGCGCCATGAGCGCATCGTGGAATGCCGCGCTCTGCATGTAATCGGCATAGGCACGAAAACTCTTGTTGCGCCAGCCGGTATTGGGCGAATCCTGGCGCGCCTGCCGCAGCCCGCCGAGTCCCGGCATGGGAATATATTCGATGTGCTCCGCCGCCAGACTGTCAGCCAGGGTGCTGGCATTGAACTGCGGGTTGTGACGCGAACGCGGCACCGTGCGGATATCGGCCAACCGCTCGATGCCATAGGTTTTCAGCAAGGCGAGAAAATCGTCGATCGGCAAAGTGGAATGCCCGACGGTGAAAACTGCACCATCGGGCCAATGCGCTGCTTGCGGCGGCGGATGTTCACTCATGGGCTGCGTCAACGGAACAGGTTGGTCTTTGCCAGCTCGACCACCTCGTCGCCACGCCCGTTGATGATCGCCTTGAGCAGGAACAGGCTGAAGCCCTTGGCCTGTTCGAGCTGGATCTTCGGTGGCAGGACGAGTTCCTGCTTCGCCGTCACCACGTCCAGCACAGCCGGACCGTCATGAGCCAGGACTGCCCTGACGCCTTCCTCGAGGGCGGCCGGATCCTCGACGCGGATGCCGCGGATACCGATCGCCTCGGCCATGACGGCAAAGTCCGGATTGTCGAGGTCGGTGCCGGTGTCGAGATAGCCCGCCGCCTTCATCTCCATCGCCACGAAGCCGAGGGAACCGTTGTTGAACAGGATGATCTTCACCGGCAGCCCGAGCTGCTTCAGCGACAGCACGTCCCCCATCAGCATGGTGAATCCGCCATCGCCCGACAGCGAAATCACCTGGCGCCCCGGACAGGCAGCCTGAGCACCCAGGGCCTGCGGCATCGCATTCGCCATCGAGCCGTGGTTGAAGGAACCGATCAGCCGGCGTCTGCCGTTCATCGTGAGATAGCGCGCCGCCCACACGGTGGGCGTGCCGACGTCGGCCGTGAAAATAGCATCCTCGTCGGCAAGCTCGTTCACCAGACGCGTCAGATGCTGCGCATGGATGCGCTGGTCGCCGGCCTTCGGCTGCGCCAATTCGTCGAGACCGGCGCGCGCGTCCACATAGTGCGCCTTGGCGCGGTCCAGGAAGCTGCGATCGTCACGTTGCCGCAGGTGAGGCAACAGCGCGCTTATGACCGACTTGACGTCCGCCACCAGGCCGATGTCGACCGGCGTGCGCCGGCCGATGGCCTCGGGGCGGACGTCGATCTGCACGATCTTCGCCTGGGCCGGATAGAAGTTGCGGTAAGGGAAATCGGTGCCCAGCATCACCAGCGTGTCGCAGTCCAGCATGGCGTGGTAGCCGGACGAAAAGCCGATCAAGCCCGTCATGCCGACATCGAAAGGATTGTCCCATTCGACATGCTCCTTGCCGCGCAGCGCATGCACCACCGGCGCCGCGAGTGCCCGCGCCAGGGCCACGACCTCGTCGTGGGCGCCCGCGCAACCGCTGCCGCACAGCAGGGTCACCGCCTCGGACGCATCCAGCAGTTCGGCCAGCCGCTCGATCTCCGGCGACGCGGGATGCAGGCTGGACGGTAAGGCGGGAGCCCAGCGGATCGACGCCCCGGCGGGCGCCGGCTGCAGCGCCACATCACCGGGCAGCACGACCACCGCGACGCCGCGCTTGCCGATGGCGGTGCGGATGGCCGTCTCCAGCACACGCGGCAGCTGCTCGGCGCTGGAGACCAGTTCGGCGTAGTAGCTGCACTCGCGAAAGAGTTCTTGCGGGTGCGTCTCCTGAAAGTAGCCGAGGCCGATTTCCGAGGAGGGAATGTGGGCCGCGATGGCCAGCACCGGCACATGATTGCGGTGGCAGTCGAACAGTCCGTTGATCAGATGCAGATTGCCCGGCCCGCAACTGCCCGCGCACACGGCCAGCTGGCCGGTGACAGCGGCCTCGGCGCCCGCCGCAAAAGCCGCCACTTCCTCGTGGCGGACGTGCATCCACGCGACGCGGTCCAAGCGGCGCAGGCTGTCGCCCAGACCATTGAGACTGTCGCCGGTCACACCCCAGATGCGTTGGACACCGATTCGATCGAGCGTGCCGGCGATCAGATCGGCGATGGTGGGTTTGGCCATGGCTCCTCCTTCTGCGGATTTCGCACATGCCCGAAGGCAAGAGGTCAGCAGTCGACGATACGGGCGTCGGGAAAACTCTCAGCTTCCCGCCAGTGTAGGCCTTGATGATGGCATACGCCATTTCATTACCGTCGCCGGTCGCCGCTTGTCCCGCCGCTGCTGGTGAGCGGGCAACTTGCGCTGGACGACGGCGCGCCTGGCGTCGAGCAGCTTTTCGCGGACCAGGGCGAGCAAGCTGTCCCGTTGGCCGGCGATAGCCGCCTAATTTATTAAGCGAAGAAGTGGATCCTGACGCCTTTAGACCACTCCCCTTGCCAGGTCGAGCAGCGTTTGCTTGTGCGATGCAGCCACCGCCCTATCCGGTCAAACTGCCGCTCGCAACGATCGCGCGATGGCACGGCACGACGATCGAGATGGAGTTGCCAGCATTCGCCCCCCCTCAAATCGATGCCATTAACCCAGATCCACCTCGACGAAGTGCTCGCGGCGATCGTCGACCAAGGGAATGCGCATATCGGGACGTTTGGCGCCGTCCACCCTCACGCGGATGACCTGACCCGATGAGTCGCCGACGCGCTTGACGGTGATGTGGTAGACGGTCTCGTGAAAGCGGTAGTGGATTTTGTAGGAATCCCAATCGGCAGGGATACACGGCGCAATGCGCAGATGGTCCACTTCCAGTTGCAGGCCCAGCAGGGTTTCCACGCTCAGCCGGTACATCCAACCCGCCGCCCCGGTGTACCAGGTCCAGCCGCCGCGTCCGGT
>CAYLYS010000082.1:0-9222 GCA_964388175.1 uncultured Chromatiales bacterium
CCTGGTTGTCCTTGTTGTAGGCCAGCGGCTGGCCCTTCATCAGCGTCAGCAGCGCGATCAGATTGCCGTTGATGCGGCCGCTCTTGCCGCGCACCAGTTCCGGCACGTCGGGGTTTTTCTTCTGCGGCATGATCGAGGAGCCGGTGCAGTAGCTGTCGGACAGCTCGATGAAATCGAACTGCGCCGAGGACCACAGGATCAGTTCTTCGGAAAAGCGCGACAGATGCGTGATCAGCAGCGCGGCGGCGGCGCAGAATTCGATGGCGAAGTCGCGATCGCTGACCGCATCCAGCGAATTCTCCGCCGGTGCGTCGAAGCCGAGCAGTTCGGCGGTGTAGGCGCGGTCGATGGGAAAGCTGGTGCCGGCGAGCGCGGCGGCGCCGAGCGGCATGACGTTGACGCGGCGGCGGCAGTCGGTGAGCCGGCCGGCGTCGCGTACCAGCATTTCGAACCAGGCCATCATGTGGTGACCGAAGGTGACCGGCTGGGCGACCTGCAGATGGGTGAAGCCGGGCAGGATGGTGGCGGCTTCGCGCTCGGCGATGTCGAGCAGCACCGTCTGCAGGCGTTCGAGCGCGGCGGCGATGTCGTCGATGCGCTGGCGCAGATAGAGGCGCAGGTCGGTGGCGACCTGATCGTTGCGTGAACGACCGGTGTGCAGTTTCTTGCCCGCTTCGCCGATGCGCTCGGTCAGCCGCGCCTCGATGTTCATGTGTACGTCTTCGAGTTCGACCAGCCAGGCGAAATTGCCGAGTTCGATGTCGCTCAGGATATCGAGCAGGCCTTTTTCGATGGCGGCGAATTCAGCGGCGGTGAGCAGGCCCGCGCGCGTGAGCATGCGGGCGTGGGCGATCGAGCCCTGGATGTCGTGGCGGTAGAGCCGGCGGTCGAAGCCGACCGAGGCGCCGAAGTCCTCGACGGTGGTGTCGGTGGCCTCGGTGAAGCGTCCGGACCAGAGTTTGTCGGTGGGTTTGCTCGTGTCGGTCATGGCATGGCGTTCGGCGGCAGTATGGCGCGGCAATTATAACAGAGAGCGGGACGCGTGCCTGTGCTGCGGAGTGCGGCGTGGCGGGAACAGTGGAAAGACCGGTCAGGGCAGACGTTCCGGAACCGCCAGCGCTCAGAACCAGCGTCCAGAACCAGCGCTCAGAACCAGCGTCCAGAACCGGTGCCCAGAACCAATGCCCAGAACCAGCGCTCAGAAATAGTATCGGGGATGGCGCCGTCGAGCGGGCAGGATGCCGAAAAGCAGGTTCCGGAACGTCTGCCCTGACCGGCCTGCTGCCCCTGTGGTTTCCTTTCCAGCTTTCTCGCCTGCAGGGTTCTGTTCCACGGTGAAGCTTCCTCTCCCGCCGCCGATAACAAGCTGAGCCGGAGAGCCCGGAAAACCCGCGCCGGCAGACGGCGGCAGACAGATGAGCGTACGATCCCCGAATATTCTCCCGACACCCTACGAAGCGGCGCAGGCGCCGGCGGCGCTGCCCGATTTCTGCAGCGTGCGCGTGGTGTTCATCGTGGTGATCTGCGCCGCGCTGCTCGCCTTCGTACTCGCTCTTACCCTGCCGGCGCACGATACCGGGCGCTGGACGACGCTCGCGCTGCTGTCGCTGTTCGTGCAGTGGATCGCCCTGTCGTGTACCGCCCTGCTCTGCTTTGCCCGCCGTCATCTGCAGCGCCTCGGCGAGGGCGGCACCGGGGTCGCGGCCTGGCTGCTGATCATGGCGATGACCGCGCTGCTCAGCGTCTTCGCCCATGTCGTGGCCACCGGCGCCGGTTTCGAGGAGCTGCTCGGACGGCGGAGCGAGTTCATGCTGCGCACGCTGTCGATCGCGGGCATCCTCGCCGCGGTGGTGCTGCGCTATTTCTACGTGCGGGCGCAGAACCAGCGCCGGCTCGAAGCCCAGGCGCAGGCGCGGCTGCAGGCGCTGCAGGCACGCATCCGCCCTCATTTCATGTTCAATGCGCTCAACACCATCGCCAGCCTGACCCGCAGCCGGCCGGAAGTGGCCGAGGAAATGGTGGAAGACCTGGCGGATCTGCTGCGCGCCAGTCTCGCCGAGGCCACGCGCCCCTGCACGCTGGCCGAGGAACTGGCGCTGGCGCAGCGCTATCTGCGCATGGAGGCGCTGCGCATGGGCGAGCGCTTGCGCTACCGGGTGAATTGCGACGAGGGTTCTGCGGCGGCACCGGTGCCGCCGCTCATCATTCAGCCGCTGGTCGAAAACGCGGTCTATCACGGCATCGAGCCGCTGCCGGCGGGCGGCGAAGTGCTGATCGAGAGTGCCTGTCGGGACGGTGAGGTGGCGGTGACGGTGAGCAACCCGCGGGCGCGCACCGTGGCGGCGGCGCGTCCCGGCAATCACATGGCGCTGGAGAATATCCGCCAGCGCCTGCGCCTGCAGTACGGCGGCGGCGCCCGCGTCGAGGTGACGGACGGGGAAGACAGCTTTCGGGTGCATCTGGTGTTTCCGCTGCGGAGTCCGGCATGAAGGTGCTGATCACCGACGACGAAGCGCCCGCCCGCGAACGGCTGCGCCGCCTGCTGAACGACGTCGGCGGCATCGAGCTGATCGGCGAAGCGGCCAGCGGCGGCGAAGCGCTGGCGCTGAACGAACGTTTGCATCCCGATCTGGTGCTGATGGACATCCGCATGCCGGGCATCGACGGCATCGAAACGGCGCTGCACCTGAGCGCCGCCGAGCGTCCGCCGGCGGTGGTGTTCACGACCGCCTACGGCGATCATGCGCTCGCCGCCTTCGATGCCCATGCCGTCGATTATCTGCTCAAGCCGATCCGCCGCGAACGTCTCGCCCAGGCGCTGGCGCGTGCCGCCGTCGTCAGGCGCGCGCAGCTGCAGGCAGTCAGGGCGCAGGGCGCGCAGATACGTACGCATATCTGCGCGCGCGCCGCCGGCGCGCTGCGCCTGATCCCGCTGGACGAAGTGATCTACTTTCGCGCCGACCAGAAATACGTCGCGGTGCGTCATCTGCACGGCAGCGTACTGATCGACGAGGCGCTCGCCGCGCTGGAGCAGGAATTCGCCGGACGCTTCCTGCGTGTGCATCGCCATACCCTGGTGGCGACGGCTTGCGTCAGCGCCATGCGCAAATCCGCCGCGGGCGGTTACGAGCTCGTGCTGCGCGGCATCGACGATCGTCTCGACATCAGCCGCCGTCACGTTGCGCCGCTCAAGGCCATTCTCGCCGGGCGTAGCTGAGCTTCTCCGAAGCCGTCCCCCCTTTCATTTGCCCGCCCATTTGCCTGTCCGGGGGTTAACCCTTAGCATACGGGGATGCCTCCCCTAATCGAAAATATAGCGAAATATATTCCGAGCCCATGACCGCCGCACTGCTTCGTATCGCCACCCGGGAAAGTCCGCTCGCCATCTGGCAGGCCGAGCACGTCCGTACGCTGCTGCGCCGCGCTCACCCGGGGCTGGAAGTGGAACTGGTGCGGATGACCACGCAGGGCGACCGCATCCTTGATGCACCGCTCGCCAAGATCGGCGGCAAGGGCCTGTTCGTCAAGGAGCTGGAGCAGAGCCTGTTCGACGGCCGCGCCGATATCGCGGTGCATTCGATGAAGGACGTGCCGGTCGAGCTGCCGCCGGGTCTGCATCTGCCGGTCGTGCTCGAACGCGAACAGCCTTGTGACGCCTTCGTTTCCAATCGTTACCGCGCCTTCGACGAGCTGCCGCAGGGTGCGCGCCTCGGCACTTCCAGCCTGCGGCGCCAGGCGCAACTGCAGGCGCTGCGTCCGGACCTGCGGATTCTCACCCTGCGGGGCAACGTCGGCACGCGGCTGCGCCGTCTCGACGAGGATGAATTCGACGGCATCGTTCTCGCCTGCGCCGGATTGATCCGGCTCGATCTCGCCGCGCGCATCGCCCAGGCGCTGCCGCCCGCGGTCTGCCTGCCGGCGGTCGGCCAGGGCGCCATCGGCATCGAATGCCGCCGCGACGATGCCGTGACCGCGCGCCTGATCGCGGCGCTCGATCATGCCGATACGCACGTCTGCGTCAGCGCCGAGCGCGCACTCAACGCCCGGCTCGACGGCGGCTGCCAGGTGCCGATCGCCGCTCATGCCACGCTGCACGGCGATCGCATCGCGCTCGTCGCGCTGGTCGGCCGCCCCGATGGCAGCGAAGTGATTCGCGTGCAGGGCGATGCCGCCGCTGACGCTGCCGAGCATCTCGGCACGCGCCTCGCCGAGGAATTGCTGGCGCGCGGCGCGGACGACATTCTCAAATCCATTTATGCGGACCGATGAGCGTTTGCAGCCGCTGACCGGCAGACATGTGCTGGTGACGCGCCCGGCGCATCAGGCCGATCCCCTGTGTCGTCTGATCGAGGCGGCCGGCGGCCGCGCCACGGCATTGCCCACGATCGAAATCGCTCCGCCTGCCGATCCCGATGCCGCCGCGGCACTGCTGGCGCGCTTGCACGAATTCGATCTCGCCGTCTTCGTCAGCGCCAATGCGGTTCACAGCGTCCATGCGCTCATGCAGGAACGGCCGTGGCCGGCGGACACCCGCATCGCCGCCGTCGGCCGCGGCAGCGCTGCGGCGCTTGCCCGCCATGGCTGGCGTGCCGACGTGCAGCCCGCGCGCGATTTCACCAGCGAGGGCTTGCTCGCCGAAGCCGCCTTGCACGATCCGGATGGGCTGCGCGTGCTCATTCTGCGCGGCGATGGCGGCCGCGAGCTGCTCACCGATACGCTGCGCGCGCGCGGCGCCGAGGTGACCCACGCCGAGGTCTATCGCCGTCTCCTGCCGGCCGGCGCCGCCGCCGCGCTGGCGCAGGCGGCGGATGCGGTGCCGGCCGTGGATACCATCGTCGTCAGCAGCAACGAGGGTTTGCTCAATCTGCACACCGCCGCCGGCGCGCTGCGCGGCTGGCTGCTGTCGCGCCGCCTCGTCGTCATCAGCACGCGGGCGGCGGCGCTCGCCGCCACGCTCGGTTTCGAACGGCCGGCGTGCATTGCCGCCGAGGCCAGCGACCAAGGCCTGTTCGCGGCAATATGCCGCCGCGACGCGGAAACGATCGACTCATGAAGTTGAAGAGGTAAGCGGACATGGCAGCTGCGGGTGAGGGCAACGGTGGCGACACGATACCGGTGCGCGGCGGCACGGTGCTGAGCGGCGCCGCGGATCCCGTACGAGCGGATTCGGGGCGAACGGATGCGGGACGCTCGGCCATGCCGCCGGCCGGAGAAGACGCCGCCGTGCCGGCGCCGCCAGAATCTCTCCCGGAATCTCGCCAGAAATCTCTCCGGGAATCTCCCCGGGAATCTTCTCCACGTCGCTCCGGGTTCGCCGCCGCGCTGGCGCTGATCGCCATCGCCGGTGTGCTGGCGGTCGGCGCCGCGTTCTATCTGGGCTGGCGCCATTTCGAAGCCACCGTGGCGGAGCATGACGCCGCCATCGACAGTCTCGATGCTTCCGTCCGGCGCGCGCACTCGGAGATCGCCACGCTGTCGGCGCGCGTGGCGTCGAATACGTCCCAATTGACCGGCTATGTCGAGAGCGAAACCTCGCAGCAGGCGGCCATCGACACGCTGACGCACTCACTGGAGCAGACCCGCCAGGCGCTGAGCGAGGAACTGCGGGCCTTAGCCGGCGCCCCGCCGCCGGCGTTCGCCGTGGTGGACGTCGAACGCCTGCTGATCATCGCCAATGATGCGCTCGCGCTGCAGCGTGATCCCGACATCGCGCTCGCGGCCCTGCACAGCGCCGATCGCCGTCTGCGCGCCACCGATGATCCGCGCTATGCCGAAACCCGGCGCCTGCTCGGCATCGAGATCGCATCGCTCGAAGGAGCGGCACGGCCCGATATCGCCGGTATGGCCTATCTGCTCGGTGGTCTTCAGGTGCAGCTGCGCCATCTCGCGCCGGATGCCGGCCCGGCGGCGACGCGTTTCGCCGCTGCCGCGGCGCCGACGGATGCGGTCGCGGCGCAGCCCGCCTGGCGCGATTTCCTCGGCGGTGTGTGGCAGTCTCTGCGCAGTCTGGTGGTGATCCGCCGCAGTGGCGCCGACGAAGCGCCGCTGCTCGCGCCCGAGCAGCAGCAACTGGTGGCGCAGAATCTGTACCTCAAGCTGGAATCCGCGCGGGCGGCGCTGCTCGGCGGCGACGAGGCCAATTTCCGCCTCAGTCTGCGCGATGCCGGCGTCTGGCTGACGACGTATTATCCGGTGGAAACGCCCGCCGTGGCGGCGCTGCTCGAACAGCTCGAAACGCTGCAGAGCGTCGATATCAAACCACAGCTGCCGGATATTTCCGCTTCGCTGATGGCGCTGCGCGCGGTCGGGGCCGCACGATGAGACCGCTGTTCATTTTTCTGTTGGCGCTGCTGGCGGCGGTTTCGCTCGCGGTCTATGCGCGCCACGATCCCGGCTATGTGCTGGTGCAGTTCCGCGGCTGGACGGTCGAGGCGAGCCTGGCGCTGACGCTGGCGTTGCTGCTGCTCGGTTTCGTGCTGTCGTATGCGATCGTTCGTCTGCTGCGCGGCACTTACCGACTGCCCGCATCGATGCGCGATCGACGCCGGCGACGCCGCGAACGGCTGGCGCTGGCGGCGCTGGAGCGCGGCTTCACCGATCTGCTTGCCGGCCGCTGGGAGCGGGCGGAAAAACGGCTCGTCGCTGCCGCTGCCCAGCGTGATCGCGGCGTGCTGCTCAATTATCTGGGCGCGGCGCGCGCGGCCGACGAGCAGCATGCGAGCGATCGTCGCGATCACTATCTGCAGCGTGCCGGCGCCGCCGTGCCCGAGGCCGAACTCGGACTGGCGCTGACGCAGGCGAGGATGCAGATCGACGGCAAACAATTCGCGCAGGCGCAGGCCAATCTCGATCGCCTGCACGGCATGGCGCCGCGCAATCCGCTGGTGCTCGGCCGCCTCATGACGCTGTATCTGGAACTCGGCGCCTGGGATCGTCTGCTCGATCTGCTGCCGCTGCTGCGCCGGCGGCAACTGATCGATGAGCGCGCCGGCGATGAGCTCGCGCTGCGTGCCGCGATCGGTCTGATCGAAGCACCCGCGCTGAGTGAGGTTACCGCGCTGCAGACGATGTGGTCACGTCTCCCGGCGGAACTGAGAACGCGTGAAGCGCTGCTGCGGCGCTATGCCGGGCGGCTGATCGAATGCGGCGGTGCCGAACAGGCCGAGCTCGTGCTGCGCGATGCGCTCGAAATGCATTGGGAGCCGAGCCTGATCTATCTCTATGGCCTGCTCGACAGCGGCGATGCCGAGCGGCAGCTGCACCATGCCGAGGGCTGGCTGCGCCGTCATCCGGGCGATGCCGTGCTGCTGCTGAGCCTGGGGCGCCTGTGCCGCCGGCGCGCATTGTGGGGCAAGGCACGTGATTATCTCTCTGCCTGCGTCAAGAGCACGAGCATGCCCGAAGCCTGCAATGAGCTGGCGGCCGTGCTGGATGAAATGGGTGAACACGAAGAGGCGCTGCAATGGTACCGCCGGGCCGGTGCGGCGGCGCTGACGGAAACGCGTCGCCTGGCCTGGCGCGACGACGCCGCGGCCCGCCTGCCGCAGCCCGGCGTACCGGTTTGATTCCACTTTGATTTTGCCTGGATCCCCGCTTTGATCCTGTTTTGATTCAGGCGGGGTGGGCTGGCGAGAGAGCAGCAGGTTGGTCGCGGCGTCAGTGCCGTCCGCCGCTGGCGCGGCGGCGCGGTGCGCTGTGCGAGGGCGCGGATGACGAGCGCCCTCCCCGCCGCGGCGGACGGCGACGCTGGCCGTCTCGGTTGCGCGAAGTCTTCGCCGGTTCGATCAGCGTCGGCGTCAGTTCGCTGCTGATCTGCGCCGCGGAAATCTTTTTGCCGATGTAGCTTTCGATCTCCGGCAGCGAGAAGGCGTAGGTTTCACAGGCGAAGCTGATCGCGGCGCCGGCGGCGCCGGCGCGCGCGGTGCGGCCGATGCGATGGACGTAATCCTCGGCATCGTGCGGCAGATCGTAGTTGATCACGTGACTGACGTCGGGAATGTGCAGGCCGCGCGCGGCGACGTCGGTGGCGACCAGTACCGGCAGGCTGCCGTCCTTGAACTGCCCGAGCAGTTCGATGCGCTTCTTCTGCGGCACGTCACCGGACAGCGTCTCGGCCTCGATACCGTTGATACGCAGGTATTCGCGCAGATCGTGTCCCGCTTCCTTGGTGTTGACGAAGACCAGGATGCGGGTCGGTTCGAGCTTGCGGATCAATCCCACCAGCAGCGGGATCTTTTCCTCGTTCGAGGTGTAATAGACCGATTGGTCAATGTTGTCCGCCGTCACCGTGTCGCGCACCAGGCGAACTTCCTGCGGATTGTTCATGTGCTCGTAGGAGAGTTCGAGCACGCGCAGCGACAGGGTTGCCGAGAACATCATGTTGAGGCGGTGCTCCGGCTTCGGCATGCGCCGCAGCAGATAGCGGATGTCCTTGATGAAGCCGAGATCGAACATGCGGTCGGCTTCGTCCAACACCATGACTTCGACGGATCTGAAATCGAAGACGTGCTGCTTGTGGTAATCGATGATGCGCCCGGGTGTGCCGATGAGGATGTCGACACCCTTCTCCAGGCTTTCGCGCTGCTCGCGGTAACCGGTGCCGCCGTAGACGACGTCGATGTTGAGGCCGCTGTATTTGCCGAGACCGAGCGCATCGCGATGGATCTGTATCGCCAGTTCGCGCGTCGGCGCGATGACCACGGCGCGCGGCTGATTGGGCTTGCGATCGGCGGCCGGCTGCCGGGTGAGCAGCTGATTGAACAGGGCGATGAGAAAAGTCGCCGTTTTGCCGGTGCCGGTCTGGGATTGTCCGCATACGTCGCGTCCCTGCAGCGCGATGGGAAGCGTCTGCGCCTGGATCGGCGTGCAATAGGAAAAGCCTGCCTCGTCAATGGCCTGCTTGATCTGCGAGGGGATATCGAGATCGGAAAATGCGATGCTGCTCAGATGCTTGTTCTGCATGGACGCAGAGCATAACAGATTTTCCGCCGCTGTTGCGATCGATCATCCGTCCGGCTTCGTATTTCTAAGGGCCTGTTTTGATGGTAATCTTGAAAATGTTTCGGCGGCTGATGCCGCATCACTGATCAGTTCAAGTGGAGGAAGTAGGTGAGCGCGAATATTCAATACGTATCGGATGCAGAGTTCGACCCCAAGGTTCTGCAGTCACAGCTGCCGGTGCTGGTGGACTTCTGGGCGGAATGGTGCGGGCCGTGCAAGCAG
>CAYLYS010000083.1:0-8947 GCA_964388175.1 uncultured Chromatiales bacterium
TCAAGAACGCTGTTTCAGCCGTTCTTGAGCACACGCTGTTTTTCCCGCTGCCAGTCGCGTTCCTTTTCGACCGCACGCTTGTCGTGCTGTTTCTTGCCCTTGGCGAGGCCGATGCGGAGCTTGGCGCGACCGCGTTTCCAGTGCACATCGAGGGGCACCAGGGCATAGCCCTTGCGTTCGACGGCGCCGATGAGCTTATCGAGCTCGGCGCGGTGCAGCAGCAGGCGGCGGGTGCGCGTGGGGTCGGGGTGGATGTGCGTGGAGGCGGTTGGCAGCGGTGTGATGTGCGCGCCGAGCAGCCAGGCCTGAGCGTCCTTGATCACTACATAGCTTTCGCGCAGTTGCAGGCGTCCGGCGCGCAGGCTTTTCACTTCCCAGCCTTCGAGCGCCAGGCCCGCTTCGTACTGATCTTCGATGAAGTAGTCGTGGCGGGCCTTGCGATTGTCGGCGACGGTGGCGGAGGGCGCCGATTTGGATTTCTTGTTCTGGCTCATGCGGGCATCGATGCGATGAATGCGGCGGACCCGCCATCCCGTGCGGGATGCGTTGCAGTCTGGCCGGCGACAGTTCGCGATTATACACGCGAATGACGTTTATCTGCTTGAGGGGTGTGAGAAAATCCACCACAATAGCGGCCATCCCGGTTTCTCAAGAACGAATAACGGCAAGTACGCATGGCGTCAGACGGGGGCAGAGTCAGCATCCACGGGGAGTGGTCGTCCCGATGGGCATTCATCCTCGCCACCAGCGGTTCGGCCATCGGGCTCGGCAATATCTGGAAGTTTCCCTATATCACCGGCGTCAACGGCGGCGGTGCCTTCGTGCTCGTTTACCTCGCCTGCATACTGCTCATTGGCCTGCCCATCATGATGGCCGAGGTGATGATGGGGCGACGTGCGCGGCAGAGTCCGATCAATGCCGTGCGTACGCTGAGTGCCGAGGCGGGCGCGGGCAAGGCCTGGCGCCTGCTCGGCTGGATGGGTGTGGTCGCCGGTTTCCTGATCCTGTCCTATTACAGCGTCATCGCCGGCTGGGCGGTCGGCTATGTCTTCAAGGCGCTGGCCGGCGATTTCAGCGGCGCCGATGGCCAGGCGATCTCACAGCAGTTCGGCGCCATGATTGCCAGTCCCTGGTATCTGCTCCTGCTGCACACCGTCTTCATGGTGATGACGGTGGCCGTGGTGGCGCGGGGCGTGCGCAATGGCATCGAACGCGCAGTGAGCTGGATGATGCCGGGTTTGTTCGCGCTGGTGATCGTACTGCTGTTCTACGCCATGCTGGGCGGTGGCGCCTTCATGCAGGGCGTGCATTTCATGTTCGATCCGGATTTCAGCGCGCTGACGCCGACCGGCGTCATGGTCGCCATGGGGCATGCCTTCTTCACGCTGAGTCTGGGCATGGGCGCGGTGATGGTTTACGGCTCCTACATGCCGGCCCGCGCTTCGATCACAAGCTCCGTCTTCACTATCGTCGCGCTCGATACCCTGGTGTCGCTGCTCGCCGGTCTGATCATTTTTCCGCTGGTGTTCGCCAACGGCCTGGAGCCGGGGCAGGGGCCGGGGCTGATGTTCCAGACGCTGCCGATCGCCTTCGGCCAGATGCCGGCGGGGCTGGTGTTCGGCACGCTGTTCTTCGTGCTGCTGACCTTCGCCGCCTGGAGCTCGGCCATTTCGCTGGTCGAGCCGGTGGTGGCCTGGCTGATCGAGAATCACGGTTTCAGTCGCCCGGGCGCCGCCTGGCTGTGCGGCGCGCTGTCCTGGCTGCTCGGGCTGGGGACGATTTTTTCCTTCAATCTGTGGTCCGATTACCGGCTGTTCGATCGCTCATTCTTCGAACTGCTCGATTTCCTGACATCCAATATCATGTTGCCGATGGGCGGTCTGTTCATCGCGCTGTTCACCGGCTGGATCATGCCGCGGGCGGCGAGCCGGGCGGAGTTGGCGACCGGAGAGCGGATATACGCAGGGTGGCGGATACTGGTGCGCTATGTCGCGCCGGTGGCCGTGATCGTCGTGTTGTTGAACCTGCTCGGCATCGTGCGGGGCTGAACGATGAAGGGTGGGTTGCTGTCATGCCGGTAGTGAACAGGAGCGCGCTGGTACCTTACAGCGCGGCGCAGATGTATGCGCTGGTCGACGATATCGAGCGCTATCCCGAGTTTCTGCCCTGGTGCCGCAGCGCGCGTGAATGGTCGCGCAACGAGGACGAGGTGAAGGCTTCACTCGAAATGCAGCGCGGTCCGTTGCACAAGACCTTCACCACGCAGAACCGGCTGCAACCCGGCAAGATGATCGAGATGCGATTGGTCGACGGGCCGTTCCGTCATTTGGAGGGGTTTTGGCGTTTCAGCGCTCTGGACGAACACGCCTCGCGCGTGGCGCTCGATCTGGAGTACGAGTTCTCGAGCCACTTGCTGCAGCTGGCGATCGGACCGGTGTTCAGCCAGATCGCCAATACCCTGGTCGATGCTTTTTGCGAAAGAGCGCGTTTTCTCCATGGCAGATGAGAAACAACAGATGGAAGTCGAGGTCGCCTATGCTTTGCCGCGCGAACAGGTGGTGATCGCGGTGCATGTCGATGCCGATGCGCCGGTACAGGAGGCGATCGATCGCTCCGGCATTCTCAAGCAGTTTCCGGAGATCGATCTCGGCAAGAACAAAGTCGGTATTTTCGGCAAGCTGACCAAGCTCGACGCCGTGCCGCAACCGGGTGACCGCATCGAGATCTACCGCGCGCTGATCGCCGATCCCAAGGAGTCGCGCCGTGCCAAGGCGGCGGAGGACAAGGCGGGCGGCAAGCGCGCCGCCGCCGATGCGCCGCCGGAGTAACGGCGGGCGGCTTCAGCTTTCCTGCATGAGCGAGGCGGGGCCCTGCGTATCGTCGATGGTGACCAGGGTGTCGCCATCGAAGAAAAGCGTCACGCGATAGCGTTCCTGCGCGCCTCGGTAGGGATCGAGCGTGTAGATGTAATCCCAGCGCGATTGATGGAAGGCATCGCCGATCGTCGGTGTGCCCATGACGAAGCGCACCTGGCTGCGGGTCATGCCTGGTTTGAGTTGCGCAATCATCTCTGGTGTAATGATGGTACCTTGCTGAATGTCGACCCTGTGCATGGTGCAGGCACTGGCGGTCAACAGCAGGCAGCAGGTGATTAAAAACCGGATCGTTGTCATGGAGGACGCGTTTCGGAACGTTGGAGGCAGAAAGCCGAATTATAGCCCGCGCCGGACGATCCTTGCATAGCGGAATCGCCG
This sequence comes from uncultured Chromatiales bacterium, assembly GCA_964388175.1. Lineage (GTDB taxonomy): Bacteria > Pseudomonadota > Gammaproteobacteria > SZUA-140 > SZUA-140 > JAITWN01. Next base: position 3,255 of record CAYLYS010000083.1, read on the forward strand.
GTGCCTGGAGAAGGACAGGATATGGCAAGCAAGCAAACCAACACCGAAGGCGTGGACCTCAAGAAAGCCGGTCTGAAGGTTACCCATCCGCGGGTGAAGATCCTGCACATCATGGAAAACAGCGAAAAACGCCATCTCGGCGCCGAAGAGATCTACAAGTCCTTGCTGGAGACGGGCGAGGATGTGGGTCTGGCTACCGTCTATCGCGTGCTGACGCAGTTCGAATCCGCCGGTCTGGTGATACGGCATCATTTCGAGGAAGGCCACTCGGTCTATGAGGTCAACCAGGGTGAGCATCATGACCACATTCTGTGCGTCAAATGCGGGCGCGTGGATGAATTCATGGACTCGACGATCGAAGAGCGCCAGATTGCCATTGCCCGCCGCTTCGATTACGAGATCACCGATCACTATCTGAACATCTACGGCGTCTGTCCGGATTGCCGCAAGAAGAAGAAATGATGTCCGCTGTGCGGCCGGCGTTCAGCCTTCCGCGCGGCTGATCATTTCTTCGGCGTGCGCGCGAGTCTTGGCGCTGATCTCGACACCGCCCAGCATGCGCGCGATTTCCTCGGCGCGCTCTGCGCGCGACAAGGGGACGACGCTGACTGCCGCCTTGCCTCCGTGTACCCGCTTGCTGATCTGCAGGTGCCGATGCCCGAGCGCGGCGACCTGAGGCAGATGCGTGATGCACAGCACCTGCCGCGCCGTGCCGAGCGTGCGCAGACCCTGGCCGACGATTTCGGCCACGCGGCCGCCGATGCCGACGTCCACTTCATCGAACACCATGCTCGGCACGCCGGTCTGTTTGGCGGTGATCATCTGGATGGCGAGTCCGATGCGTGAAAGCTCTCCGCCCGAGGCGATTTTGGCCAGCGGGCGCGGTGCCTGCTGGGGATTGGCGGCGACCTGGAACAGAGCGCGTTCGCTGCCGCCGGGGTGGATGCCCGGACGGTTTTCCAGTTCCACCGCGAACTTTCCTTCCGGCATACCGAGCTTGTGCATTTCCCGGCTCACCGCCTGGCCGAGTCGCTTGGCCGCTTTCGCCCGGCTGGCGCCGAGTGCGGCGGCGGCGCTGTGCCAGGCGTTTTCAGTCTCGGCGAGGTCGCGGCGCAGCTCGCCGAGACGCGCATCCGCGCCTTCCGCGGTCTGCAGGCGTTCGTGCAGCCGCGCGCGCAGTGCGGGCAGCTCGGCGGCCGGCACGCGATGCTTGCGCGCCAGTTCGTGGATGGCGGCGAGGCGGCGGTCGATCTGCTGCAGCCGTTCGGGATCGAGATCGAGGCGCTGCAGACTGGCGCGCAGTTCGCTGGCGGCTTCGTCCAGTTGCACCGTCGCGCTTTCCAGCAGTTTTACCGCCATGTCGAGGCCGGTCTCGGCACCGGCGCCCGGGCGCAGTACCGCGATCAGGCGGTTGACGCGGTCGCCGATGGTGTCTTCCTCGTCGTGCAGCGCGCTCAGGCCGGTGCGGCAGGCTTCGATGAGCTGGCCGGCGTTGGCAAGGCGGCGGTGTTCCTCGTTCAGATCGCGCAGTTCGTCGGCGCGCAGATCGAGTGCGTCGAGTTCCGTCGCCTGGTAGCGCAGCAGTTCCAGTTCGCCGCCGTTACCGGCGATCATCGCTTCGATTTCCGCGATTTCCCCGCCCAGGCGGCGCCAGTTCCGATAGCCGCTCTCGACTGCGGCCAGCAGGCCGGCGTGGCGGGCGTAGCCATCGAGCAACTGGCATTGCTGCTCGCGTTCGAGCAGGGAGTGGTGTTCATGCTGGCCGTGGATGTCGATCAGCAGCACGCCAAGCGCGCGCAGCGATGCCAGTGGCACCGTGCTGCCGTTGATGAAGGCGCGTGAACGGCCGTCACTGCCGACGACGCGGCGCAGCACGCATTCATCGCCGCTGTCCAGGTCCTGTTCCTGCAGCCAGCGCCGGGCGGCTTCGTTGTCGTCCACGGTGATGGTGGCGGCGACTTCGGCGCGTTCGGCGCCCTGGCGGATCACGCCGCTGTCGGCGCGTTCGCCGAGGGCGAGTCCGAGCGCGCCGATGAGGATCGATTTGCCGGCACCGGTTTCACCCGTCAGCACGGTCAGGCCGGCGGTGAAATCGAGTTCCAGTCGCTCGATCAATGCGTAATCGCGGATGTTGAGATGGGTGAGCATGGTCGCCGCTACCGTTCTTTGATTCAGGAGGCTGGAATTCAAGAGTCCGGATTCAGGAGCCTGGATTCAAGAGCCTGGGCTTTCCGCCCAGCGCAGCTTGGCGCGCAGCAACTCGTAGTGGTCGCGCTGGGTCGGGTGGATCAGCCGGATCGGCTTGTCTTTCTTGGCGATGTGGACGCGGTCGCCGGCCTGCAGCGCGAACGACACCTGGCCGTCGCTGGTGAGCTGGGCGTGATCGCGCTGGCGATTGCTGACCACGGTCTCGATGCGCGAATCGCCCGCGATCACCAGCGGGCGGTTGCTCATCGTGTGTGGGCATACCGGCACGATGAGCAGCGCATCCAGCGTCGGATGCAGCAGCGGACCGCCGGCGGACAGGGCGTAGGCGGTGGAGCCGGTCGGGGTCGAGATGATCAGGCCGTCGGCGCGGAACATATTGAGGAAACGTCCGTCGATGTAGGTTTCCAGCTCGATCACCCGTGCGGAATTCCACTTGTGCATCACCAGATCGTTGAGCGCATCATGGGTGATGACGGGCATACCGTCGCGGTAGACGATGCCGCGCAGCAGCGCGCGTTCCTCGACCGTATAGTCTCCGGAGAGAATCTGATCCAGGGATTCGGTCATCAACTGCGGCGGGATGTCGGTAAGAAAGCCGAGGTGGCCGAGATTGACGCCGACCAGGGGAACCTCGTAATCCGCCAGCGAGCGCGCCGCGTGCAGCAGGGTGCCGTCGCCGCCGACGACGACGGCGAGCTGGCAGTGCCGGCCGATGTCATCGCGGCTGCCCGCGGGCAGGGAGCGGTCGGGCAGGAGGCTGGCGGTATCTTCGTCGATCAGAACGTCGAGGCCGCGTTCGCGCAGATGACGCTCGAGCGCCTGCACGGCGCCGCCGACGCTCGGATCGCTGAATTTGCCGATCAGTCCTATCGTATTGAAATTCATACGGCGAAATCCGCTGTATCCGCTATATATTCAGGGCAGTGTGGAAAGGTATCATGCGGCCGGCCGGGACACCAAGCCGGCCGTCCTTGACACCGCATGGATGAGTTGCTAACTTCCGGGGCGAGGCCGTCCAGTCCCCGATAATTTTGATGTAAGCGAATGATTTGGATGATATTTAGGCTCTGCTCATGAGATCCGGAACGGGGATGCTGGACGCGCGCGCCAGGCATTTGTTCAAGGTGCTGGTGGAGCGTCACATCCGCGATGGCGCGCCGGTCGGTTCGCGCACGCTGGCGAGCGAATCCGGTCTCGACATCAGTCCGGCGACGGTGCGCAGCGTCATGGTCGAACTGGAAGAACTCGGACTGGTCGCTTCTCCTCATACCTCCGCCGGCCGTATCCCCACCGACAAGGGTTATCGCCTGTTCATCGATTCGTTGCTCACCATGGATCCGCCCGTGCAGCACGAGGTCGAACGGCTGCGTGAACTGTTGAGCGGAGATGCTTCCCTGCAGCAGCTGGCCGTTTCCGTTTCCGGCTTGTTGTCCGGCGTATCCAGTATGGCGGCGGTGGTGCTGCTGCCGCGGCGCGAACGCTTGATTCTGCGCCATATCGAACTGGTGCCGATGGAGGGCAAGCGTGTGCTGGCGCTGCTGGTGATCGATCGGCAGGACGTGCGCAGCTGTACGGTGGCTACCGAGCGACGCTTCGAGCAGCATGAGCTGCGCGCCGCCGCAAACTATCTGAACAGTGTTTTTGCCGGGCGCGATCTCGCCGAAATCCGCCGTACCCTGCTGAGCGAGCTGCGCGCGGCGCAGGAGAGCATGGACCGCGTGGTCTATTCGGCGATGCGCATGGCCGAGCAGGTGTTCAGTGATGACGGCGGGGCGGGAGACGACATCGTCGTGTCGGGACAGACCCGGCTGATGGGTTTCGAGGATCTGTCCGACATCGAGAAGCTGCGCGTGCTGTTCGAGACCTTCGACGAGAAGCGCAGGATGCTGCATCTGCTCGATCAGTGCCTGCGCAACGGCGGTCTGCAGGTGCTCATCGGCAAGGAATCGGGGGTCGGCGTGCTGAACGATTGCAGCCTGGTGACTTCCACCTACGGCAGCGGGCATGAGAGCGGGGTGCTCGGTGTCATCGGCCCGATGCGCATGTCCTACCGGCGCGTCATCCCGCTGGTCGATATGGCGGCGAGAATGGTCAGCGCGGCCTTGAATCGGCATCACTGATCCCTATAACTACATAACTATCAACCTTGGACAATTGCAGTGCCGGCACCGTGCGCGGCCGCGGACGGCATTGGCGTGTATAGTGCCGGCCAGGGATGCGAACGGCACGAACCCGGACGGGAGACTTCCAGATGACGAATGGTAAGGACGAGAGCGAATCCGACGATATGTCGGTCGCCGCTGGCGACGTACAGCAGGCGGGAGAGATGGGCGAGGCGGTGGAAGGGGGCTCCCACGAGGAACTGCTGTTGACGCTGCAGGATGCCCGTGAGCGGGCGGATGCGCATTGGAACGAAGTGCTGCGCGCGCGCGCCGAGCTCGCTAATCTGCACCGTCGCGCCGAGCGTGATGTGGAAAACGCCCACAAGTACGGCCTGGAGAAGTTCGTGTCCGAGCTGCTGCCGGTGATCGACAGCCTGGAGCTCGGCCTGAATGCCGCCGAGGCGGCGGGCGCAGCGGCGCAGGACAAGCTGCGCGAGGGGATGGAGCTGACCCTGAAAATGCTCGTCGGCGCGGTCACGAAGTTCGGCGTGCAGGTGATCGACCCCCACGGCGAGCGCTTCGATCCGGCGCTGCACCAGGCGATGTCGCTGCAGGCGGCGCCGCCCGGGATGGAGGCGGGCCGGGTGCTGGCGGTCTATCAGAAGGGCTATCTCCTCAACGATCGCCTCGTCCGCCCGGCGATGGTGGTGGTGGCCGGGCCGGCAAACGGTGCCGGGGAAGCGGGCGGCAAAATCGACGAAATGGCTTGAAAGCCGATCAGCGACCCCAATAGTTAAGCTGACGTGATGCATTAGGCATTTCTGGGCGCCGCGCAGCGGGGTCAAACAAGAATCAGGAGACTTATGGCGATGGGCAAGATTATCGGAATCGACCTGGGCACGACGAATTCCTGCGTGGCGATCGTGGAGGGCGGCAAGCCCCGGGTCATCGAAAATTCGGAAGGAGCGCGGACCACGCCTTCGATCGTTGCGTTCGGCGACGACGAAGAGGTGCTGGTCGGACAGGCTGCCAAGCGTCAGGCGGTCACCAATCCGAAGAATACGCTGTATGCGATCAAGCGTCTGATCGGGCGTCGTTTCGATGAGGACGTGGTCAAGCGTGACATGGGGCTGGTGCCCTACAACATCGTGCGCGCCGACAACGGCGACGCCTGGGTCGAGGCCAAGGGCAGAAAGATGGCGCCGCCCGAGATTGCCGCGCGCGTGCTGATGAAGATGAAGAAGACCGCCGAGGACTATCTCGGTGAAGAGGTCACGGAAGCGGTGATCACCGTGCCGGCCTATTTCAACGATTCCCAGCGTCAGGCGACCAAGGACGCCGGCCGCATCGCGGGCCTGGAGGTCAAGCGCATCATCAACGAGC
>CAYLYS010000084.1:0-8613 GCA_964388175.1 uncultured Chromatiales bacterium
AGGAACAGGAAAATGCCGATCACGCGCCACTTCCGGGAAACCGTCCGCGCACGCGCCCAGCGTGACACGCGCTACCGCGCGGCGCTGCTGACCGAAGCCATCAACGAACTGCTCACGGGCGATATCGGCAGCGGGAAATCCATACTGCGCGACTACGTCAACGCCACGCTCACTTTCGAACAGCTGGCGAACGACACCGGACTGCCGGTCAAAAGCCTGCAGCGCATGCTCGGGCCCCGGGGAAATCCGACCGCGGCGAACCTCTTCGCCGTCATCAAGGCACTGCAGGATGCCGAGGGCATCACGCTGGCGGTCCGTTCGTCGCGGCGTGCGGCCTGATTCCGCACAAGCAATAGCCGCCGGCAATCACCCACGCTATTGCCGGGAGAGAATCGGCTCCACCTTCTCCTTGTCGATGTACTTTTCGAAACCACCCACGGATGCACTGACCGCCTGACTGGACATCAGCTCCTGCATGGCGAGCTGGCCGAGCACGCCGAAAGAGATCTGCAAGGCCACACTGCCTTCCTGCTGCATGGCTGCTCGCGTCTGCTCGGGACAGCTTTCAGCCAGCAAGCGGGTGACCAGCTTGCCCATGGTCTGGTTGGTAGACTCACGCGCGCTGTCGAGCGACCCGGCGATATCGCGCATTTCCGGATGCGCCGACATCGCCACGAACACCCAGCGCGCCAGATCCTTGCGATCCCGACCCGAGCTGTTGTCGGCCATGCACTCGCTCAGCGCGTCCACGGCCGGCCCGGCCACCACCGGCGCCGTCCCCATCGCCAGCCCGAGGATCGCCAATGCCATCATCACTCTCTTCATCTCGTCTCGTTCCCTGTCATTGGATTCAATTCGTCATCGATCGCTATCGGCCGGCGCCATTCCCCAGACGCTCCGCTTCCGCCAGCCGCTGTACGTAGCGCACGAAATCCGGATCCTCGCCGCGCAGCAGCTCCGGCAGGCTGGCGCGGAAATCGGGGCGGCCGCACCATTCGCGGATATAGTCCTCCCATGAGAACCAGCGCCTCGCCTCCCGCGGATCCATGTCCTCTTCATAGAGCAGCAGATAGGCGCGCTCGAAGAGAGAGATCAGCATATTGAAGATGATGAAGCGGCGCTCGCGCTGCTCCTGGCTGAGCGCGGGAACGTCCACGGCGGAAAACAGGCCGAGATCGGGATTCTCCAGCGCGATGCGGAGAAAGTCCTGGTAGTTATCGGAGAGCAGCTGATAGACCTCCGCCGCGTCGTTCTCGCGCTCCTTGCGCTTCTCCATGAAAAAGACCGTGATGGCCAGCGGCAGACCGATCACGGTCACGACGTAGCTCAGCAGTTCCCAGGTTGCGATGGACATGTGTATGCACGCAGCTAGTAGATACTCCACTCCTGCCGCTCAGTATCAGGCAGGCGCACGTTCCGGCAATACGCTCGATCCCTGAACATTAAAAACCAATCGATCGATAGAATACGGCGCATTCATGACAGCCATTCCTCCACCACCCCCGCCAGCCCCTCGACATGATCCGCACGCGCGTTGAGCGCCGGGATGTAACGGTAATCGCTGCCGCCGGCTTCGATGAAGACGTCACGGTTGAGCATGGCGATCTCCTCCAGCGTTTCCAGGCAATCGGCGGAGAAGCCGGGACAGACGAGGTCGACACTGGCGACGCCGGATGCGGCGAGTTCGCGCAGCGTCTGGTCGGTGTAGGGCTGCAGCCATTCGGCGGCGCCGAAGCGCGATTGAAAAGTCACCTGCCAGCGCTCGTCGGGCAGCTCGAGCGCGGTGGCGACGAGGCGCGCGGTGCGCTGGCAGCGGTCGTGATAGGGATCGCCGGCAAGGCGGGTACGCTGCGGCATGCCGTGGAAGGAGAACAGCAGGCGCTGCGCCGGCGGGCGCTCGCGCCAAGCCTCGCGGATGCTCGCGGCCAGCGCCGCGATGTACCAGGGCTGGTCGTGATAGTCGGCGATGAAGTGCAGATCGGGCTGCTCGATCCAGCCGCGCAGGCAATCGGCCACGGCGTCGAAGGTCGAGGCGGTGGTCGCCGAGGAATACTGCGGATACAGCGGCAGCACCAGCAGGCGTGTGATGTGCGATGCGCGCAGCGTTTCCAGCGCTGCCGGGATGGATGGCGTACCGTAGCGCATGCCGAGCGCGATGGTGACATCGGAGCGGCCGGCGAAGCGCTCGCGCAACGCCGCTTCCTGCTCGCGCGCGATGGTGAGCAGCGGCGAGCCCTCTTCCGTCCAGATGCGCTGGTAGGCGTGCGCGGATTTGCGCGGACGCAGCGGCAGCACGACGCCATAGAGGATCGGCCACCACAGCAGCGGCGGCAGGTTCACCACGCGACGGTCGGAAAGAAACTCGCGCAGATAGCGGCGCACCGCCGCCGGTGTCGGCGCGTCGGGTGTGCCGAGATTGCTGAGCAGAATACCGGTGCGGACCGCGCCGTCACTCATTCGGTCCGCTCCCCGACCTGCTCTCCGATCCGCTCTTCTGCTCTCCGGCGCGTTCGACCAGCAGCGTATTGAGACGGCGGACGAAGGCGACCGGATCGTCGAGCTGCGCGCCTTCGCTGAGCAGGGCCTGATCGTAGAGCACATGCACCCAGTCATCGAAACGCTCGCCCACGGCTCCGCGCAGCAGCGCGGTCAACGGATGATGCGGATTCACTTCCAGCACCGGCCGGTTCGCCGGTACTTTCTGCCCGCTCGATTCGAGCAGGCGCCGCAGTCCGAGCGTCATGTCGTTCTCCTCCACCACCAGACAGGCGGCCGAATCGGTCAGGCGCCGGCTCGGGCGTACCGCTTCGACCTTATCCTGCAGGCGCGCCTTCATGCGCTCGAACAGATCCTTCAGCTCGCCTTCGGCCGCTTCGGCCTGCGCCGCTTCCTTTTCCTGCTCGTCGTCGAGCGCGCCGAGATCGAGCGCGCCCTTGGCCACCGAGTGCAGCGGCTTGCCGGCGTATTCGCGCAGCCCGCTCAGCATCCACTCATCGACGCGGTCGGACATCAGCAGCACCTCGATGCCCTTGCGGCGGAAGATCTCCAGGTGCGGGCTGCCGGCGGCCGCGGCCGGGGAATCGGCGGTGAGATAATAGATGTGCGCCTGCCCCTCTTTCATCCGGGCGACGTAGGCATCGAGGCTGACTTCGCCGTCGCCGCTCTCGGCGTGCGTGGACGAGAAGCGCAGCAGCCTGGCGATCGCTTCGCGATTGGCGAAGTCCTCGACCGGCCCTTCCTTGAGCACGCGCCCGAACTCGCTCCAGAAAGTGCGGTATTTCTCCGGCTCCTTGTCGGCCATATCCTGCAGCAGGCCGAGTACCTTCTTCACCGAGGCGCCGCGGATGGCGTCGATGTGCCGATTTTCCTGCAGGATCTCGCGCGATACGTTGAGCGGCAGATCGTCGGAGTCGACGATGCCGCGCACGAAGCGCAGATAGTTCGGCATCAGGCGTTCGGTGTCTTCGAGCACGAAGACGCGGCGCACGTAGAGCTTGATGCCGTGACCGCGATCACGGTCCCAGAGATCGAAGGGCGCGCGCTTGGGCACATAGAGTAAAGTGGTATAGGACTGCGTGCCTTCGACCTGCGTGTGCACCCAGGCCAGCGGATCCTCGAAATCGTGTGCGATATGCTTGTAGAACTCGCGGTATTCATCCTCGCCGATGTCCTTGCGCGCACGCGACCACAGCGCCGAGGCGCGGTTGACGGTTTCCCATTCCCCACCCGCCTCTGCGCCGTGTTCGTCGTCCTGCTCCCGGCGCATCTCGATCGGCAGCGACAGGCTGTCGGAATACCGGCGCACGATCTCGCGCAAACGCCAGCCGTCGAGGAACTCGTCCTCGCCCTCGCGCAGATGCAGCACGATCTCGGTGCCGCGTTCGCCGCGCTCTATCGTTTCCAGCGTGTACTCGCCTTCGCCGTCCGACTCCCAGCTCACGCCGTGCTCCGCGCCGAGACCGGCGCGGCGCGTGCGCATGGTGACGCGGTCGGCAACGACGAAGGCCGAATAGAAGCCGACGCCGAACTGGCCGATCAGACGGACGTCCCGCGCCTGGTCGCCGGTGAGCGCCTCCAGAAAACGCTTGGTCCCCGAGCGGGCGATGGTGCCGATATTGTCCGCGACCTCCTGGCGGCTCATGCCGATACCGTTGTCGGCGATGGTCAGCGTGCGCGCCGCGCGGTCATATTCGATCCGCACCCGGAGCGTGGCGTCCCCCTCGTGGAGCGCATCGTCGGTCAGCGCCTCGAAGCGCAGCTTGTCGCAGGCGTCGGAGGCGTTGGAGATCAGCTCGCGCAGGAAGATCTCCTTGTTCGAATACAGGGAGTGGATCACCAGCCGCAGCAGTTGCCGCGCTTCGGCCTGAAACGCCTGCGTTTCCTTGTGTGCTTCTACAGTCATCGGATACCGAATCTCCTGACGGGAAAAAGATCGGGATATTATAGGGTCGGACAGGAAAAAATGGGGGGCTCGCAATCGGCCCGCTTCTATGCTTGAATGGATCGAACCCATGAATATACGCACCATCGACACCCGGCCTTTCACCGATCAGAAAGCGGGCACTTCCGGCCTGCGGAAAAAGGTCACCGTTTTCCGCCAGGCGCATTACCTCGAGAACTACATCCAGGCCCTGCTCAACACCCTGGGACCGCCTGCCGGGCTGACCCTGGTCGTCGGCGGCGACGGACGCTATTTCAATCGCGAAGCGATCCAGATCATTCTGCGCCTCGCCGCCGGCAACGGCGTCGGCCGGCTGATCGTCGCACGCAACGGTCTGCTGTCCACGCCGGCGGCGTCCTGCCTGATCCGCAAGTACGGCGCCCGCGGCGGCATCATTCTGTCGGCCAGCCACAACCCCGGCGGCCCTCACGGCGATTTCGGCGTCAAGTTCAACGCTGCCAACGGCGGCCCGGCGCCGGAGCGGGACAACGAGGCGCTGTTCCGCGAAAGCCTCGCCGTGCACCAGTACCGCCTGCTCGACGCGCCCGACACCGATCTGTCGCGCGACGGCGAATTCATGCTCGGTGAAACCCGCGTCACCGTGGTCGATCCGGTCGCCGATTATGCCGCGCTGATGCAGCAGTTGTTCGATTTCGACCGATTGAGCAGCCTGTTCGGCAGCGGCATGTTCAATATGTGCTTCGATGCCATGCATGCGGTCACCGGCCCCTACGCCGGCGAGATCCTGGAACATCGCCTCGGCGCGCTGCCGGGCACGGTGATCAACGCCACGCCGCTCGCCGATTTCGGCGGCGGCCATCCCGACCCCAATCTGACCTACGCCAAGGAGCTGGTCGACATCATGTACGCCCCGCGCGCGCCCGATCTCGGCACCGCCTCGGACGGCGACGGCGACCGCAACATGATTCTCGGTCGCGGCTTCTTCGTCACGCCGAGCGACAGCATCGCCGTCCTCGCCGCCAACGCCCATCTCGTGCCCGGTTATCGCCACGGCCTCGCCGGCGTCGCCCGCTCCATGCCGACCAGCCAGGCCCTCGACCGCGTCGCACAGCAGCTCGGCATCGACTGCTACGAGACGCCGACCGGATGGAAATACTTCGGCAACCTGCTCGACAGCGGCCGTATCACGCTGTGCGGCGAGGAAAGCTTCGGCGCCGGCTCGGATCATCTGCGCGAAAAGGACGGCATCTGGGCGGTGCTGTTCTGGCTCAACATCATCGCCGCGCGCCAGCAGTCGGTGGAGCAGATCGTGCGCGGCCACTGGCGCACCTACGGCCGCAACTTCTATACGCGGCACGATTACGAAAGCGTCGAAGCCGCGGTGGCCGATGACATCTTCGGCGATCTGCGCGCGCGCATGCAGGATCTGCGCGGCAAGACCGTCGGCGGCCACCAGGTCCTTTTCTGCGACGAATTCAGCTATACCGATCCGGTCGACCACTCGGTCAGCGCGCAGCAGGGACTGCGCATCGGCTTCGAGGACGATGCCCGCATCGTCTACCGCCTGTCCGGCACCGGCACCGAAGGTGCGACGCTGCGCCTCTACATCGAGCGGTTCGTCGCCGACCCGGCGCAGCACACGCGCGACACCCAGGACGTGCTCGCCAGTCTGATCACCGTCGCCAATCATCTCGCCGACATTCACGCCCGCACCGGACGCGGCGGGCCGACGGTGATCACCTGATCCAGGCCTGATTCATGAGGAACGCATCATGCGCTACATCCGGCGGTTCAGCGAACTCGGGCTCGACGACATCGCGCTGGTAGGCGGCAAGAACGCCTCGCTCGGCGAACTCTACAACGCGCTCACCCCGCTCGGCGTCAAAATCCCCAACGGCTTCGCCACCACCGCCGAGGCCTACCGCCACTTCCTTGCGCACAACCGGCTCGACCAGCGCATCGGCGAAGCCCTGGCCGCGCTCGATGTCTCCGACGTCAAGGCCCTCGCCTACACCGGCGCCATCATCCGCGAGTGGATCACGCACAGCGAGCTGCCGGACGATCTCGCCGCCGAGATCACCACCGCCTACGCCGAAATGGGTAGCGAATACGGCGCCAATCCCGACGTCGCGGTACGCAGCTCGGCGACCGCCGAGGACTTGCCCACCGCCTCCTTCGCCGGCCAGCAGGATACCTATCTCAACATCCGCGGCGTGCCGCACCTGCTGAGCAGCTGCCGCCAGGTATTCGGCTCGCTGTTCACCGACCGCGCCATCTCCTACCGCGCGCACCGCGGCTTCATCCACAGCGAGGTCGCGCTGTCGATCGGCGTGCAGAAAATGGTGCGCTCCGACCTCGGCGCCTCCGGCGTCATGTTCACCATCGACACCGAAACCGGCTTCCGCGACGTGGTGTTCATCACCGCCGCCTATGGCCTCGGCGAAAACGTGGTGCAGGGCAAGGTGAATCCCGACGAGTTCTACGTCCACAAGCCGACGCTCGCGCGCGGCCACCGCCCGATCATCCGTCGCAACCTCGGTGAGAAGGCGATCAAGATGATCTACACCGGCGACACCGCCGCCGGCCTCTCCACCCGCAACGTGCGTGTGCAGCGCGGCGAGCGTGAACGCTTCGCCATCGATGACGATGAGGTGCTCGGCCTGGCGCGCGACGCGGTGATCATCGAGGAACATTATTCGCGCCATGCCGGCCGCCCGATGCCGATGGATATCGAATGGGCCAAGGACGGGCGCACCGGCGAGCTCTTCATCGTGCAGGCGCGCCCGGAAACCGTGCAGTCGCAGGAAGACCGCAGCAAGCACGAGATCTATACCATGACGCCCGGCGGCAAACGCATCGCCGAGGGCAAGAGCGTGGGCAAGAAGATCGCCGCCGGACCGGCGCGGGTGATCTTCGAAGCGGCGCAGATGAGCGAACTCAAGCCCGGCGAAATCCTCGTCACCGACATCACCGACCCGGACTGGGAGCCGGTGATGAAGATCGCCGCCGGCATCGTCACCAACCGCGGCGGCCGCACCTGCCATGCCGCCATCGTCGCGCGCGAACTCGGCATTCCCGCCGTGGTCGGCTGCGGCACCGCCACGCAGGACATCGAAAGCGGACGCGACATCACCGTCTCCTGCGCCGAGGGCGACATCGGCTACGTCTACGATGGCCTGCGCGAATTCTCCGTCGAGCGCGTCGATCTCAGCGCAGAACGGCGCCCGCGCACCAAGATCATGATGAACGTCGGCAACCCCGACCAGGCCTTCGCCCATGCCGGCCTGCCCAACGACGGCGTCGGGCTCGCCCGCCTCGAATTCATCATCAATAACAGCATCCGCATCCATCCTCGCGCCCTGCTCGAACCCGCGGCGCTCGACGAGGATACGCGCCGGCAGATCGACCGCATCACCGCCGGCTATGCCGACGGCAGGCAGTTCTACATCCAGCGCCTCGCCGAAGGCGTCGGCACCATCGCCGCCGCTTTCCACCCGAGGCCGGTGATCGTGCGCATGAGCGATTTCAAATCGAACGAGTACGCTTCGCTGATCGGCGGCAACCGCTTCGAACCGCGGGAGGAAAACCCGATGCTCGGCTTCCGCGGCGCCGGGCGCTACTACTCGGAAGCCTTCGCGCCCTGCTTCGAACTCGAATGCGCCGCCATGAAGACGGTGCGCGAAACCATGGGCCTCGACAACGTCGAACTGATGATCCCCTTCGTGCGCACGGTGGAAGAAGCGCGGCAGGTGATGCTGCTGCTGGAAAAGCTGGGACTGAAACGCGGCGAAAACGGCCTCAAGGTCCACATGATGTGCGAGATCCCGTCCAACGCGCTGCTTGCCGATCGGTTCCTCGACCACTTCGACGGCTTCTCGATCGGCTCCAACGATCTCACCCAGCTCACCCTCGGCGTGGACCGCGACTCCGGCACGGTAGTGGGCTTCGACGAGCGCGACGAAGCGGTGGCGATGCTGATGGAACTGGCGATCACCGCCTGTCGCCGGCGCGGCAAATACGTCGGCATCTGCGGGCAGGCACCTTCGGACTACCCCGAGCTCACGCGCTGGCTGGTCGGCCAGGGCATCCAGTCGATCTCGCTGAATCCGGACAGCGTGCTGCCGATGACGCAGGTGGTGCTGGAGATGGAGAAGGAAGGGGGCGATTCTGCTCAGTAGCGCAGCTGCGCTGGCGTCAAGAAAGGGGACGGA
>CAYLYS010000085.1:0-8364 GCA_964388175.1 uncultured Chromatiales bacterium
CATGAAGCGAACCAGATCGCTATAGAAAGGGCGCTCCTTGTGCACGGCATAGAACTGTCCGGCCCGTTCGCTGCTGAGATGAACCATCTTCGCCGCGACGATCTTCAGGCCGCGCTCTTCGAAGCGGCTGTTGATCTTGCCGATGACGTTTTTCGCCACCGCGTCGGGCTTGATGATGGACAGGGTCCTTTGAATTGCCATGCAGCCTCCACTCTAACGTAACGTAAATTGTATTGTTTTTTCGGCGCTAAAGACCTACTCGCAGCGCGCTATTATCAAGTTGCGGGCGGCGGCTTGCAAGCGGAAAGCGTTCCGGTGACGCCAGCGGCCCCGACCACGCCCGTCCGTACGCTCAGACGGTGAAACTCTCACCGCAGCCGCAGCTCGCCTTTTCGTTCGGATTGGCGAAACGGAAACCGGCGTTGAGCCCGTCACGCCGGTAATCGATCTCGACGCCGTCGAGGAAGACGATGTTCTTGCGCGCGACGATCACGCGCACGCCATCGTTCTCGAACACCAGATCATCATCCGCGGCATCGTCGGCGAGTTCGACGACGTAGGCCAGACCGGAACAGCCGCTGTTCTTCACCCCCAGGCGCAGACCGGGGTTCTGTCCGCGCGATGCCGCGTAATTGCGTACATGAGCCGCCGCCGCTGCCGTCAGATTGATTGCCATGATGCATTCACCTCCTGCATTGATCCGTTTCCTAATCTATCCCGCCGCCGCCCCGAACGAGGCCAGGGCGCGCAGCGCAGTGAGCTGTTCCGCCAGCGTACGCAGAAAATCATCGACCTGGGTCTCGTTGTTGTCCAGTCCCAGGCTCACCCGCAGCGCGCCATAGGCCCGCTCGCGGTCGACGCCCATTGCCAGCAGTACATGGCTCGGCTCGGGCTTGCCGCTGCCGCAGGCCGACCCGCTCGATACACCGAAACCGGCCTGGTCCAGCATCAGCAGCAGCGTGCCGCCATCGACCCGGTCCGCCGCGAAGCAGACCGTGTTGGGCAGGCGCTCGGCTTCCCGGGCATAGACCGCCACGCCCGGGAGCGATGCCAGCCCCTGCTCCATGCGCTCCCGGAGCATGCGCAGGCGCTGCGCGCGGGCGGCGATGTCGCGCGCCGCCTTGGCCGCCGCCGCACCAAAACCGACGATGCCGGCGACGTTCTCCGTACCCGAGCGTCTGCCCGCTTCCTGGCCGCCACCGTGCAGCACCGGCATCAGATCCACGCGGCGATCGACGATCAGCGCGCCGACGCCCTTGGGGCCGCCAATCTTGTGCGCCGACAGGCTCATCAGCTGCGCGCCGCAAGCGGTGAAATCGAGCGCGATCTTGCCCGCCGCCTGGATGGCGTCGGTATGGAACAGCGCGCCCCGCCCGGCCGCCAGCAGCGCCAGCGCCGCCACGTCCTGCACCGTACCGGTCTCGTTGTTGGCGCTCATCACCGACACCAGACGGATATCGTCGGCGAGCGCCGCGGTGAGCGCCGCTTCCGTCACCTGGCCCTGTCCGTCCACCGCGATTTCACGCAGCGCCCAGCCGCTGTCCTGCATCGCGCGCGCCGAGGTCAGCACGGAACTGTGCTCGATCGCGCTGACTGCCAGCGTGCCCGGCGGCAAGGCCGCCGCCGCGCCCTTGATCGCCAGATTGTTCGCTTCGGTACCGCTGCCGGTGAACACGAGTTCGGCGTCGGCGGCATTCACCAGCGCTGCGACCTGCGCGCGCGCGCGGGCGACGGCGTCACGCGCAGCGCGGCCCCAACGGTGCTGACTGGAAGGATTGCCGTATTCTTCGCGCAGGTACGGCATCATCGCCTCCAGGACCTCGGGGTCCAGGGGCGTGGTGGCATTGTGATCGAAATAAGCGCCCATCGTATCGCGCCCCGCTCGCGGCGAGGCCGCGGGCCGCTACAGCCCGTCCGCGGCGACTCTCACCACGTAAGGCTGGCCTTTCTGCAGACTGTCCTGGCGCGCGCTGACTTCCTGCACCCCGCGTCGGTGCACCAGGTCGCCGAGACTGATGTTGTTGAGAAAGTTGAAGATCTGATTGCTCAGGTCTTCCCACAGCTCATGCGTGAGGCAGATCTGATCATTCTGACAGTTCGCCAGCCCGCCACAGCGGCGCGCGTCGACATGCTCATTGATCGCGGTGATCACCTCGGCGACGGCAATTTCCGCCGCGACACGGCTCAGGCGATAACCGCCGCCCGGTCCACGCGCACTGTCGACCAGCCCCTTTTTGCGCAGCTTGGCGAACAGCTGTTCGAGATACGACAGGGAGATGCCCTGTCGCTGTGAAATGTCGGCCAATGGAACCGGACTCTCCTGCGCATGCAGGGCCAGATCCAGCATCGCTGTCACGGCGTAGCGTCCTTTCGTCGTCAGTTTCATGGTCCGATCTCTTCCCCTATGAATAGGATGGGTATCATTTTACATTGTTGACCTTCTTTATCAACTATTGCGCCGGTATTGCTCCGGTATTGCACCGGTATTGCTCTGGTCAACGATCACTCATATTACCCGTTTACCCGTTACCCGGGGCTGCCGGCCGCTCCGCCATCTCCGGCGCCTGACCCCCTTCGTTTTCCTGCGGTGATTCAACCACCGCCACTTCCTGATCCGCCATCGGCGGCAGCGGCGGCAGGTCGCAATCCGCCCCCAGCTTGCGCAGTGCTCCGCACATTTCCTCGACCCGGGCGTCGAGCAGGCGAATGTGATCCAGCAGCGCATTGACCGACTGCACCACCGGGTCGGGCATGTCGTGGCCGGCGCCGTAGGCATCGAAGCCGATCCGCTCGGCGAAAGCGCGGCGCTGCTGCTCGTCGCTGCGCCGCGCCCGCGCCATGTGCGCGGGCACGCCGACCATGGTGGCACCCGGGGCCACGTCCCGCGTCACCACCGCGTTGGAACCGATGCGAGCGCCTGCTCCGACGTAGATCGGGCCGAGCACCTTGGCGCCGGCGCCGATGATGACGTCGTTGCCGAGCGTCGGGTGGCGCTTGCCCCTTTCCCACGTCGTGCCACCGAGGGTGACACCGTGGTAGAGCGTGCAGTCGTCGCCGACTTCCGCCGTTTCGCCGATGACGATGCCCATGCCGTGATCGATGAAAAAACGCCGGCCGATGCGCGCGGCGGGATGAATCTCGATCCCGGTCAGCCAGCGCGACAGCGCGGCGATGAAGCGCGCCAGCCACTTCAGTCCCATCTGCCACAGGCGATGGCTCAGCCGGTGCAGCAGCAGGGCATGGATGCCGGGATAAGTGGTCAGGACTTCCAGCTTATTGCGCGCAGCCGGGTCGCGCTCGAAGACGCAACGCACGTCTTCGCGAATTCTTTCGAACATGCAGTGACCTTTTCTCTGTTACCGGCCGGCTCAGGGGGACCGCCAGCCGTCCTAGTCTACTTGAGGATGGCGCGCGCGGTCATGCCGCCTACGCGCCGCGCCGGCGCAATACGGCGCCGTGATCCTGTACCGCGGTGAGCATGCCGCGCAGGATGTTCATTTCATTGCGGTCGGGACGGGCGCGATTGTACAGCCGCCGCAGCCGCCGCATGAGGTGGCGCGGATTCGCCGGGTCGAGGAATTCGAGCTCGGTGAGCACCGTCTGCAGATGGTCGTAGAAACGTTCCATTTCCTCGTGGCTGACCGCCCCGCCCGCGTCATGACCAGCCTCATGGCCAGAACCATGACCCGCGTCATGACCGGACGCATGGCCAGCTGCGGCGGACGGAGTGACGACGGTGTCAGCGGCGAGAAACAGCTCGTAGCAGACGATCTGCGCCGCCGCCGCGACGTTGAG
The DNA here is from genome assembly GCA_964388175.1 of uncultured Chromatiales bacterium. GTDB lineage: Bacteria > Pseudomonadota > Gammaproteobacteria > SZUA-140 > SZUA-140 > JAITWN01. Next base: position 3,796 of record CAYLYS010000085.1, read on the forward strand.
CGAACTGAAACCGGGGTGGGTGGGGATGTGCAACTGATAATGGCAGCGGTCGAGCTCTTCGTTGCTGAGCCCGGAATGCTCACGCCCGAACACGATGGCGGCCATACCCTGCTGCGACTCGGCCGCCACCAGCGCCGCGCACGCACGCGGCGTCAGCGGCGGACAGGCGATGGCGCGCGGCCGCGCGCTCGCCCCCACCACCAGGGCGCAATCCGCCACCGCCTCTTCGAGGCTGCCGCATACCGTCGCGGCGGCGAGCACGTCGTCGGCGCCCGCCGCCCGCGCCGTGGCGTCGGCGCTCGGGAAAACGCGCGGCTGCACCAGACGCAGCCGCGCCAGTCCCATATTCTTCATGGCGCGGGCAACCGCACCGATATTGCCCGGGTGCGTGGTTCCCACGAGTACGATGCTGATGCGGTCGGCGAGTGATGGCATGGCGAGAAGTTACCGCTTCCACACCGCGCGAGGCAAGTGAACATCCAATGCCGCGGGCGTATCTGCTATGCTTACGGGCTTATCATCTCCACCTCAGCTCTGGACCCGCACAGACCGATGAATCCGGCTCTGAATATCGCCATCAAGGCCGCCCGCAGGGCGGGCAGCCTCATCCTCAGGCACATGGACCGTCTCGGTGGCGTCAACGTTTCGCTCAAGGGCCGCAACGATTACGTCAGCGAAGTCGACCGCCAGGCCGAGGATGAAATCATTTCCGTGCTGCGCAAGGCCTATCCCGCGCACGGCATACTCGCCGAGGAAAGCGGCAGCCACAGCGGCGATGAATTCCTCTGGATCATCGACCCGCTCGACGGCACCACCAACTATCTGCACGGTTTTCCCCAGTTCGCCGTATCCATCGCGCTCAGCTGCCGTGGCCGCATCGAGCAGGCGGTGATCTACGATCCGCTGCGCGAGGAACTGTTCACCTCCTCGCACGGCGGCGGCGCCTTCCTCAACGATCGCCGCGTGCGCGTGACGCAGATGAAGGGGCTCGAAGGCGCGCTGCTCGGCACCGGCTTTCCCTTCCGCCAGCCCGAAATCCTCGACGTCTATCTCGCCACCTTCAAGGCGCTGCATGCCGATACCGCCGGCATCCGCCGTGCCGGTTCGGCCGCGCTCGATCTCGCCTATGTCGCCGCCGGCCGCCTCGACGGCTTCTGGGAATTCGGCCTCAAACCCTGGGATCTGGCCGCGGGTGCGCTGCTGATCCGCGAGGCCGGCGGCATCGTCGCCGATCTGCACGGTGGCGAAACCTATATGCAGAGCGGTAATCTGGCCGCCGGCAGCCCGAAAGTATTCTCCGCGATCGTGCGCGCGATCGCTCCCCATCTGACGCCGCAAGACGACCAGGCGTCCCGGCCGCGCAAAACACCCGTGTAAAGAGGAAACACCATGAACACAGCCGCCGCCCCCGTCATCCTCCAGGCCGAAGCGCTCAAGGATCTGCTCGGCCGACCGGACGTGGTCATCGTCGACCTTTCCAGCGAAGCGGCCTACGAACAGCAGCACATACCCGGCGCCGTCTCGGTCGACGCCACTCTGCTCAGCGCTTCGCGGCCGCCCGTCATGGGACTGCTGCCCGCCGAGGACGTCTTCTCTCGCCTGCTGTCCGATGCCGGCATTTCGCCGACGAGCCACGTCGTCGCCTACGACAGCGAAAACGGGCTCAAGGCCAGCCGTTTTCTGTGGACGCTCGATGTCATCGGCCATGAACGCTTGTCTCTGCTCGACGGCGGTCTGGCGGCCTGGAGCGACGCCGGATTTCCGCTCGACGACGCCGTGCCGGAAGTCGCCGCCACCGATTATCCGGTGCGCTACGGCGACAGCCACACGGCGGACAAGGCCTATATAAAACAGCATCTCGACGATGACGAGGTCGTCGTACTCGACGCCCGCACACCGGCGGAATACCGCGGCATGGATCGCCGTGCGCTGCGCGCCGGGCACATTCCGGGCGCCGTCAACCTGGACTGGTCGCTGGCGCTGCGCGGCGGCGGCGATCTGCGCCTGCGCCCCGTCGAGGAACTGCGCGCGCTCTACGCCGCTGCCGGCGTCACGCCGGACCGGGAAATCATCGTCCATTGCCACACTCACCAGCGCTCATCCCATACCTATCTGGCGCTGAAAGCGCTCGGCTATCCGCGCGTCAAGGGCTATCCGGGATCATGGTCGGACTGGGGCAACGATCCGGGAACACCGATCGAATAACACCAGAGGCCATGTCTCACGCCAGCGATGCCTCACACCAGCAGAGCCGCAGCCGTCGCCGCCACCCGCCCGCTGCGAAGCAGGCGGGTGGCGGCGAGTACGCCGGCGGAAGCAATCCCCGGCGACCCGAGCCAGCCGATCGAGACCGCACACACGACCTTCTGCGCACCGGCAGCGCGCGCCGCGGCTGGCAGCCCGGAATGACTTCACACCCGCGCGCGAATCGGCCTATCGCGCCGATCCTCTTCCTGTCACTTTGCCCGGTGCGGCGTGCGGCCCCCGATCCATGCCTTATAATGGGGCAGACACCTTGCGCCCGGCCGCGCCCGGTGCGCGGCGCCCTCCATCGGACTCGCCGTCACAGCCCCCTGACAGACACCTGGGCGCCGCCCCGGGACCGAAAAATTCTAGACCGAGCGTAATCACCCGATGGCCAATCAAGCCGGGCTGGTGCCCGAACATCCCTTTCGCACGATCCTGCTGTGGCTGGTCTGGGCCGCGACGGCGGTCGCCACTTATGTCCTGCTCTATCTCGATACCAATCTGTGGAAACACGTCCTGGAGGACCGCAGCCGCGTCGCCATCGTCATCCTGGTGATGTTCCTGATGGGAGCGGGGTTGAGCCTCAATCTGGCCATCACGCTGACCAAGGAAGCCAAGCAGGCCCTGCGTCTGGGCAGGATCGTGCGCGAACAAAGCCTGGCGGAGGTCGATCCCAGGCACGGCCGTTTCGCCGTCCAGCGCTTCTTCGCCATGCTCAAGGCCGTGGTCGCCGGCAATACGCGGCCCGATGTCGACACGCTGATCGAAGTGGAACTCGATCGCTACCAGCGTCGCAGCGACGCCGTCGGCGTCATCGGCAATCTGCTCATCACCCTCGGCCTCATCGGCACCGTCATCGGCCTGACCTTCACGCTGACCGGACTCACCACCGCGCTCGACTCCCTGCAGGAAAATCATCAGGAACTGATCCACGGCCTGGAACGCGCCATGCGCGGCATGGGCACCGCCTTCTACACCACGCTGCTCGGCTCCGTACTCGGCGGCGTGCTGCTGCGCATCTTCTCGCTCATCACCAGCCACGGCATCAGCGACCTGTCCGACACGCTCAAGCGTATTTTCATCTTCTGCACCCGCGATATCGGCCCCTCGCCCGAACGCGACATGCGCCTGCTCAACGAGGAAGTGCTGATACTCAGCGACAACTGCCGCGTGCTGCGCGATGCACTCAACGATACCAGGTCCGCCATGCTCGCCTTCCGTGAAACCGCCAGTGAGCTGCATCGGCTCGGCAGCAACGAGGACAAGCCGGACAAAACGCTGCGCGACTCCGTCATATTGCAGATGTACTACAGCGATCTGCTGCGCGATGAAATCAAGCTGATGAACCGCGTCAACCGCTCCTGGTGGACACGCCTGCTCCATGTCCGGCGGCGCCCGCGGCGGCGCGACAAACCCTCCTGATCCGTCATGGCCAAACCTCGCCAGTCGACGCCAGTCAACAATTACGAGCTGTTCACCGACATCGCTCTGCTGATGCTGGCGACCTTCATCTTCCTGCTGGTGCTGATGCTGATCACGGCGCGCTTCTCCGATCAGGAGGAGGCGCCGCAACTCAAGACCCAGATCGAGCAATTGAACCAGCAGCTCGACGCGGCAAACGAGGCCGAGGCGGCGCTGCGCGCGGACTTCAGGCGCGTTGTGGAAAACGATCCCAACGGGCAGCTCAGCTACATCCTCGACGCGGCCAGCGTGGGCAAAAAGGATTTCGACCTGTTCATACAGGGCTTGCAGGATCTCCCGGGCGAAACCGTCCACCTGGTGGTGGACGCATCCGGCTCGATGCACGGCATGTCCTCTTTTCTCATCCCCATCCTCCGGCACATCATCATCCGCTCCGGCAAGCGCCTGAACGCGCTGACCTGGTTCGTCGACGATCGCGCCGAAACCTACACCGGCAACATGGGCCAGTTGCTCGATCAGCTGATGAGCGACGCGCCCTTCGCCGGCAACAACGAAACGATCGGCGCCGCCTTCCGGTCAGCGGCGGCGCAGGCGCCGCCGCCGGGCGCCTACATGCTGATCGGCGACGAACCCTCGGTGGACAAGATCCACTACAAAGGCATCCCCAGCCCGGTCTTCACCCTGCCGCTCGGGCGCTCGGATCCGAAAACCGAGGAAACCTACCTCGAACTCGCGGAACAGACCGGGGGCAAAATGCTCGTGCTCGACTTCAAATGAAACCGACGGACAGACCGTAGCCTGCGGAACACTCATCCATGGACCATATCACTTCGCCCGCGCACACACCGATGATGCGCCAGTATCTGCGCATCAAGGCCGAGCACCCCGACCTGCTGCTGT
>CAYLYS010000086.1:0-8142 GCA_964388175.1 uncultured Chromatiales bacterium
GCTATGCCCGCCTGCCCTGAACCGGGCAGACTGGCCGAATGGTACGCCCGGCAGGACTCGAACCTGCTACCCTCGGCTTAGAAGGCCGATGCTCTATCCGGATGAGCTACGGGCGCAGGCTGTCCAGACATCGGCGCCGCCATCCCGGTACCCGCCGGGATGCGCCGCTGGTCGGGGTAGAGGGATTCGAACCCCCGACATCCAGCTCCCAAAGCTGGCGCGCTACCAGGCTGCGCTATACCCCGAAGATCCCGGCACGCGTCTCTGCCCGATCCGACGCAAGGATGGGAATGATACGCTGCGCCGGCGAGCGTCGTCAAACCACGCCGACACGCTTCGCTTTCGCATCGCTCAGGCCGCGCAGACCGACGATCAGCAACGCGGCAGCACTGGCCAGCGCCGCCAGCAGAAAAGTCGGCGTGGCGCCAGCCGTATCCCACAGATAACCCGCGGACAGACTGCCGATGGCGCCACCGGCACCGAAGCTGACGCTGCTGTAGAGCGCCTGCCCACGCCCCTGGTGCCGCCCCCGGAACAGACCGTGGATGAAACCGATCGCGACGGCATGATACACGCCGAAACTGGCGGCGTGCAGCAGCTGCGCAAAAATAATGATCGACAGATGGTCGACGAAAAAGGCGATCAGCAACCAGCGTACCGTCGCCAGCGCCAGACTGACGGACAACAGAACGTGCTTGCTGAAGCGCGCTGCCAGTCGATGCATGAACACGAATACGGCGATCTCGGCCACCACGCCCAGCGCCCACAACTGCCCGATGAGCCAGCGCGGGTAAGCGTGCTCTTCGAGGTAAATGGAGAAAAAGCTGTAATAGGGGCCGTGACTGGCCTGCATCAGCAGGCATACCACCAGCAGCAGAAATACCTCGCGCCGACGCACCACGGACCACAGCGAAGCGGCATCGTCACCGGATACCTGCGCGGCACGATTCTCCGGCACGGCGAGACTGGACAGCCAGATGATGAAGAACAGGGTCACCAGGATACCCGGCAGTACGGCGGCCCCGTAACGATCGAGCACCGGCCCCAGCGCCATCACCGCCAGCACGAAGCCGATCGATCCCCACAGACGGATGCTGCTGTAGCGATGCGGCTGATTGCCGAGGCGATTCATGGTCACGGCCTCGAACTGCGGCAGCGCCGCGTTCCAGAAAAAACTGAATACCGCGACCACCACGACCAGCCACCAATAGCCGCCAGCATAGAACACACCGGCAAAAGCCGCCGTCGCCAGCAGCGAGGCGGCGCGCACGATCGCCATGCGCCGCCCGCTCACATCGGCGGCCCAGCCCCATACCACCGGCGCGATGATCTTCGTTGCCATCATGACCGCGATCAGCTCGCCGATCTCTACCGCGCTGAACCCGCGCGATTTCAGATACAGGCCCCAGTAGGGCAGCATTGCGCCGAGCGCGGCGAAGTACCAGAAATAAAAAGAGGAATGTTGCAGATACATGAGTCAGGAGCCGACGAATGACAAGGACACGCGACGGCGCGCGGCAAATCCGGCGCGCCGCCGTCTGCCATGGAGGAACCGGCTAGCGGCCGGCCTTATCGTTGTGTCCGGCGGGAATGAGCGGCGTTTCCGAGCGCACGTCCATATTCTGCGCGCGATGCCGCAGCACATGATCCATCAGCACGATCGCGAGCATCGCCTCGGCGATGGGCGCGGCACGGATTCCGACGCAGGGATCGTGCCGCCCCGTGGTCTCGATCTCCACCGGTTCGCCACGCAGATCCACCGTGCGCGCCGGCAAACGGATGCTGGAAGTCGGCTTGAGCGCGATGCTGGCAAGAATGTCCTGGCCGGTGGATATGCCGCCGAGCACGCCGCCGGCGTCGTTGCCGATGAAGCCCTGCGGCGTGATCTCGTCACGATGTCGCGACCCCTTCTGCTCGACGCTGGCGAACCCCGCACCGATCTCCACGCCCTTGACGGCATTGATGCTCATCAGCGCATGCGCGATATCGGCATCGAGGCGATCGAACACCGGCTCGCCCAAGCCGGGAATCATCCCGCTCGCCACCACATTGATGCGCGCGCCGACGGAATCGCCCGACTTGCGCAGCGCGTCCATATAGCTTTCCATCTCGGCGATCTTGCCTGCATCCGGGCAGAAGAATGGATTGCGCTGCACTTCGTCCCAGTCGAAGGCCTCGGCCCTGATCGGCCCGAGCTGCGCCAGATAGCCGCGCACGACGATGCCGTAGCGCTCGCGCAGATACTTCTTGGCGATGGCGCCGGCCGCCACCCGCGTCGCCGTCTCGCGCGCGGAAGAGCGGCCGCCGCCGCGATAGTCGCGCACGCCGTATTTCTGCTGATAGGTGTAATCGGCATGCCCGGGACGGAAGCGGTCCAGGATGCGCGCATAGTCCTTCGAGCGCTGATCGGTGTTTTCGATCAGCAGACCGATCGGGGTGCCGGTGGTGCGCCCCTCGAACACGCCGGAGAGGATACGCACCTCATCGGCTTCGCGGCGCTGGGTCACGTGCCGCGACTGCCCGGGCTTGCGCCGGTCGAGATCGCGCTGCAGATCCGCCTCGCTCAGTTCGAGACCGGGAGGACAGCCATCGACGATGCAGCCAAGCGCGGGGCCATGGCTTTCGCCGAAGCTGCTCACCGTGAAAAGTTTTCCGTAAGTATTTCCAGACATCGCTCAAAAACCGGCGTGATCGACGGGGGTGCTTGCCATGGGATATCAGACCACAACAGAGCGCATCGCTACAAGCGATCCGGCAGATCGGCCGCGTTGAGCAGGAACACACCATGGCCGCCACGCTCGAATTCCAGCCATAAAAACGGCAGCTCGGGGAAACGCCGCTCCAGTGCATCACGGGCATCCCCGACCTCCACCACCAGAATGCCGTCCGGCTGCAGGTGCATGCGCGCATCGCGCAGAATACGCAGCACGATATCCAGCCCGTCACCCCCGCCGGCCAGGCCGAGCGCCGGTTCGTGGCGATATTCATCGGGAAGATCGCTCATCAGCTCGGCGTCGACATAAGGCGGATTGCTGACGATGATGTCATAGCGTTCGTCGCCGACCGCAGCATAGACATCCGAATGCAGCGCACGCACGCGCCCGTCCCATCCATGCGCCGCGATATTCCGGCGCGCGACGGCCAGCGCCTCCGGCGAGACGTCGACGGCATCGACCTGCGCCTCGGGGAAAGCGTAGGCGCAGGCGATGGCGATACAGGCGCTGCCGGTGCCGATGTCGAGCACCCGCCGCACCGCTTGATCCGCACGAACCCAGGGCGCGAACCCGGTCTCGATCAGTTCGGCGATCGGCGAGCGCGGCACCAGCACATGCTCATCGACGTGAAAGCGCAGACCGCAGAACCAGGCGACGCCGGTCAGGTAAGCGGTCGGCACGCGCTCCCGCAGCCGCCGCCCCGCCAGACGCTCGATCTCGACACGCTCAGCCACGCTCAAGCGCGTCTCCATCACTTCGGGCGGCACCTCGGGCGGCAGGCCGAGCCCGGCCAGCACCAGCTGGGCGGCGTCATCGAGCGCGTTGTCCGTGCCGTGCCCGAAACTGAGGCCAGCCGATTCGAACTGTTCCGCCAGGCGATCGATCGCCTGAGCTATGGTCTCGTGCTGTCTTTCCACGTCGATTCACCTGCCATTTCGATTCCGCCCGGATTCTGGAGCGAGGCCGCCGCGTCGCGGCACGCTCAGCACCGATGCCGGAACTATGATAAAAAAGATCAATGGCTCTGAGGAAAAATACCGCTTCCCCCCGGAGCGCGGATCGCATCGCCGTCGGCTGGCGCGAATGGGTCGCGCTGCCCGAACTCGGCATCGCCGCGATCAAGGCCAAGCTGGACACCGGCGCCCGCACTTCCGCCCTGCACACCTTCCGCATCGCGCCAGGCCCCGCCCCCGACCTGATCTGCTTCGACATCCATCAACTGCAGAACCGCACCTCGAGCGTGCTGTCATGCACGGCGCAAATCATCGATCAGCGCTGGATCACCGATTCCGGCGGACACCGCGAACTGCGCTACATCATCCGCAGCGCGCTGCGCATGGGCGGCGAAACGTGGCCGATCGAGATCAGCCTCACCGATCGCGAATCCATGCGTTTTCGCCTGCTGATCGGCCGCACCGCCATGCAGAATCGCGTGCACGTCGTACCCGACGCCTCTTATATCCTGCACCAATCGGCAGATACCCGCCGTTGAATGCCGCCTCGGCACTCGCCGGGCCTCTTCAGCCCTTGCCGCGGGTGCGGGTGTTGTTGGTGCGCGCGTTTTTCTCGGCAAACTCGATGATCATACCGGCGATATCGCGCGCGGTGACGCGCTCGATGCCCTCCAGCCCTGGAGAGGAATTCACCTCGAGCACGACCGGACCGTGATTGGAGCGCAATATGTCGACACCGGCCACGTTGAGCCCGATCACCCGCGCCGCACGCACCGCTGTGGAACGTTCCTCCGGCGTCAGCTTGGCCGCGGTGCCGGTGCCGCCGCGATGCAGATTGGAGCGGAATTCCCCTTCCTTCGCCTGCCGCTTCATCGCCGCGACGACCTTGTCTCCGATCACCAGGCAACGAATATCCGCGCCGCGCGCTTCGCCGATATACTCCTGCACGAGGATATTGGCCTTGAGGCCGAGAAAAGCATCGATGATGCTTTCGGCCGCCTTGGGCGTTTCCGCCAGGACCACGCCGATGCCCTGCGTACCCTCGATCAGCTTGATCACCAGCGGCGCGCCGCCGACCATGGAGATCACGTGCTGAATATCGTCGGGCGAGTGCGCCAGGCCGGTCACCGGCAAACCGATGCCTTTACGGGCCAGCAACTGCAATGAGCGCAGCTTGTCCCGCGCGCGCGTGATCGCCACCGATTCATTGAGCGGATAGACGCCCATCATCTCGAACTGTCGCAGAACCGCTGCGCCATAGAAAGTGATCGACGCGCCGATGCGGGGAATGACCGCATCGAAACCGCTCAATGCCTCGCCCTTGTAGTAAATGGCCGGACGATGCGTGGTCACATTCATATAGCAGTGCAAGGGATCGATGACGCGCACCTCGTGTCCGCGATCGCGCGCGGCCTGAGCGAGACGGCGCGTAGAGTAAAGACTCGGCTTTCTGGACAGAATGAGGAAGTTCATCACGCATAGAGGGGGGAGGCTGGATGGCGCCACTATAGCACAGCCGTTCATGCGCCCAGATGACAGAAACCTGTACGTGTTTATGCTAAGATCGGCCGCTCCAAACCCATCCTCCAAAACGACACGGCGACACCATGGCACAATATATTTTCACCATGAACCGGGTCGGCAAGGTCGTGCCGCCCAAGCGCGAAATACTCAAAGACATATCGCTGTCATTTTTCCCCGGCGCCAAGATCGGCGTCCTCGGTCTGAACGGTTCCGGCAAATCGACGCTGCTGCGCATCATGGCCGGCGTCGACCAGGATCACCTGGGCGAAGCCCGTCCCCAGGCCGGCATCCGCATCGGTTATCTGCCGCAGGAGCCTCAGCTCGATGCCGCCAAGAACGTACGCGGCAACGTCGAGGAAGGCGTGCATGAAATCAAGGCGCTGCTCGACCGCTTCGAAGAAGTCAGCATGAAATTCGCCGAGCCGCTCAGCGACGACGAAATGAACGCGCTGCTCGAAGAACAGGCCAATCTGCAGGATGCCATCGACGCGGCCGGCGGCTGGGAGCTGGAACGACGACTGGACATCGCGGCGAACGCACTGCGCCTGCCGCCCTGGGATGCGGACGTCACGCGCCTCTCAGGCGGCGAGCGCCGCCGCGTCGCCCTGTGCCGCCTGCTGCTTTCCGCCCCCGATATGCTGCTGCTCGATGAACCGACCAACCATCTCGACGCCGAATCGGTAGCCTGGCTGGAGCGCTATCTGCACGACTTCCCCGGCACGGTCGTCGCCATCACCCACGACCGCTATTTCCTCGACAATGTCGCCGGCTGGATCCTCGAGCTCGATCGCGGGCACGGCATCCCCTGGGAAGGAAATTATTCCTCCTGGCTGGAACAGAAGGAAAAACGCCTGGAGCAGGAGGAACGCCAGGAGAACGCCCGCCAGCGCGCCATGAAAGCGGAACTCGAATGGGTGCGCAGCAATCCGAAGGGACGCCACGCCAAGAGCAAGGCGCGCCTCTCCCGCTTCGACGAACTCTCCTCGCAGGAATACCAGAAGCGCAACGAGACGCGCGAGATCTACATCCCGCCGGGTCCGCGCCTCGGCGACAAGGTCATCGAGGCGAACGGCCTGCGCAAGGCTTTCGGCGACCGTCTGCTGTTCGAGAATCTCAGCTTCACCCTGCCCCCCGGCGGCATCGTCGGCGTCATCGGCCCCAACGGCGCGGGCAAGACGACGCTGTTCCGCATGATCGCCGGCACGGAGCAGCCGGATGCGGGCGAAATCGCCATCGGCGATACCGTGCAGATCGCCGTCGTCGATCAGACGCGCGATGCGCTCAATGACGACAGGACGGTATGGGAAGAGATCTCCGAAGGCCAGGACATCATCACCGTCGGCAAATACGAGACGCCTTCACGCGCCTACGTGGGACGCTTCAACTTCAAGGGCACCGATCAGCAAAAGCGCATCGGCGATCTGTCGGGCGGTGAGCGCAACCGCGTGCATCTCGCCAAGCTGCTGCGCCGCGGCGGCAACGTGCTGGTGCTCGACGAACCCACCAACGATCTCGACGTCGAAACGCTGCGCGCGCTGGAAGAAGCATTGCTGGAATTCCCGGGATGCGCCGTCGTCATTTCCCACGACCGCTGGTTCCTCGACCGCATCGCAACGCACATACTCGCGTTCGAGGGCGACAGCCGCGTGGAATGGTTCCAGGGCAACTACGCCGACTATGAGGCCGACCGCAAGCGCCGGCTGGGCACCGATGCCGACGTTCCTCAGCGCATCAAGTACAGGAAACTGGAACACTGAACCGCCCGGGCGCCGGAACGCTTTGCATCCGGCGCCCGGCTATTCACCCCTGCACAGCGTTTTCGACAAGACGATGGCGTTTTCCCGCCCGTTCCTGCCGGGATAATAGTTCCGCCGCATCCCGATCTCGACGAAACCCGCACGCTCGTAGAGCGACAGCGCCGCGGCATTGGACACCCTGACTTCCAGCAATACGCGCAGCGCCTGCTCCGCCTCCGCGCGTCTGATCAGATGCGTCAGCAGCGCCTTGCCCACACCGCGCCCCCGCTCCATCCGGTCGACACACAGATTGAGCACGTGCGCTTCCTCGGCGGCCACCGCCATGATGCCGTAGCCGGACAGCGCGACGTCGCGCGAACACAGGCAACAGTAGTAACCCGTGCGAATGCAATCGCGGAAGATGCCGTCGGTCCAGGGAAATTCGTAGGCGCGGCGCTCTATCGCCATCACCCGGGGGATGTCATCCAGCCGCATGAGGTGAAAACGCACCGCCGCGCCGTCGCCGCAGGGGAGCTGCGCGGTTACCGTCTCCTCGTCGCGATCAGCAACCATGGGAAATAAACTACACTCCCCCGGCGACCGGCGCCATCACCGACGTCAATGCCTATCCGCCAGCAGGCGCGCGGCCATTCTGAGGTCTTGCCACGCCTTGCGCTTTTCCAGCGGCGAGCGCAGCAGATAGGCAGGATGGTAGGTCACGATCAGGGGGATATCGGCGTAGCGGTGCGCCCGCCCGCGCAGCGCGCCGATGCGCGTATCGGTTTTCAGCAGATTCTGCGCCGCGATCCGTCCCACCGCCAGAATGATCTTCGGCTGCACCAGCGCCACCTGGCGCTTGAGATAAGGCTCGCACGCCGCGACCTCGTCGGGTTGCGGATCCCTGTTGCCGGGCGGACGCGATTTGAGGACATTGGCGATGTAGACCGATTCGCGCGGCAGGCCGATCGCAGCCAGCATCTCGTTGAGCAGCTTGCCCGCGCGCCCGACGAAAGGCTCGCCCTGACGGTCTTCCTCCGCTCCCGGCGCTTCGCCGATGATCATCCAGTCGGCGTTGCGGTTGCCCGTGCCGAACACAGCGCGGCTGCGCGTGCGATGGAGAGGACAGCGCGTGCAGTTCACCACTTCCGCTTCGAGCGCCGCCCAGTCCGGCGCCGACGCCGGTATCGGAGCCGGCGATCCGGCCGGCTCATGGCT
>CAYLYS010000087.1:0-7707 GCA_964388175.1 uncultured Chromatiales bacterium
ACCAGACATACCGTTTCGGACGTTTCGTTGGATACCTCATTCCGCGCCGAGGGAACCGTGGCGCGGCTGCCGTCCCGGGAAAGGCGCCCGATACCGTCCGCCGGATCAACCGGCAGGAATGGGCTCAATTCCTTTTGCCTCTTCCAAATGATAATAATTTTCATTAGCATGTATGGCCGTATCCCCGCTTCCGCAGGCGGGCCACACTCCCGGAAACCGAACCGGAAACCGAAAGCGCCGTGTCGTACCGCGACGAGCTGATCAAGACCTTTACGCTGCATTACGAAGCGCTACGGGCGCGCGTGGAGCATCGCGTGCGCTCGCCCGAGCTGGCTGCCGACATCGTGCAGGACTGCTATCTGCGCATCGCCAGCCACGACCCCGCCGTACGCATCGAAAACCCGCTCGCCTTCCTGCACCGCGTCATCGCCAATCTCATCATCGACCGCCTGCGCGAACAGAGCCTGCGCGCCCCGCCCGCGGATGCGCCGCCGACGGAAGAGATCGTCGACCAGCAACCGGACAATGAAACGATCCTCGACGGCCGTCAGCGTCTCGCCCTGCTCATGCGTGCGGTGAACGAGCTGCCGCCGAAGTGCAAGATGGTCTTCATTCTGCGGAAATTCCAGCACCTGGAGTATGATGCCATTGCCCGTCGTATGGGTATCAGCAGAAACATGGTGGAAAAGCACCTGCGCAAGGCGCTGCTGCATTGTCAGGCGCGGCTCGCGGATCGCAAGTAGGCGACATCCTGTTTTTCAATGCTGATCCGTCATATTCCCGGGATGATCATATCGATGACAAGCGAGGAAACGCAGGAAACGGCCGCACACTGGGTGATCCGTCTCGGCGGCAATTGCTCCGAAGCCGAACGCCGGGCCTTCAGGCAATGGCTGGCCGCCGATCCGGCGCATCGCGCCGCCTATGACGAAGCCAGCGCGCTGTGGCACGAGCTCGATGCCGTGGTGGCGACGCTCGCCCGCAGCGATACCCGGCCGCTGCCTCCGCCCGCCGTCATCGCCCTCGATGGGCATGCGCCGCCCGCATCGCTGCCGGCACGCGCGGTCTCCTACCGCTGGCAAGGCATCGGCACGCTCGCCGCCGCCGTGCTGCTGGCGATCACGCTGCTCGCCGGCCCCGAGATCAATGTCTGGCTGCGCGCCGATCTGCGCACGCCGGTCGGCGCGCAGCTCACACAACAGCTCGAAGACGGCAGCGTAATCCAGCTCAACACCGACAGCGCGATCGCACTGCGCTACACCCGCGAGGCGCGCGCCATCGATCTGCTGCGCGGCGAAGCCGCCTTCGAAGTTGCCCACGATCCCGAACGTCCCTTTATCGTGCGCACACGCGAGGGCAGCGCCACCGCGCTCGGCACGGTATTCCAGGTGCGCGCCGACGAGGCGCGCGAACGCGTCACTGTGACCGTCACCGAGGGCAGCGTGCGCGTGCAGACGCCGCAGACCTCGGTCGATCTCACCGCCGGCGAACAGGCCAGCTACCAGAGCGATGGCCTGATCGGCGTCGTGCTCGCCATCGACGACCGCGCCGCCAGCGCCTGGCGGCGCGGCTACATCAGCTTCATCGATCAGCCGCTCGAAGAAGTCATCCACGAACTCAACCGCTATGCGCGCGGCCATATCGCCCTCACCGACGACAGCCTGCGCGCACAGCCGGTCAGCGGCACCTTCGAGATTTCCCACGCACAGGCTGCCGTCACCGCCCTGGAAAACAACTTCGATCTGCGCGCGCGCCGTTACGGCGGCTACCTCACCCTGATCGGGCGCTGAAGCCCGCCTCCCTGCCCGCGTCCTCTGCGCGGCAAAAAATTCGTACTTCCCCTCGCCGTGAACATCCTGTTTTCGCCGCCTGATCCGTCAATCCTGATGAAAACGAGAATTATTCATATCAGCGAGGATCGACGTTCATGCTTCCTGCGGGATGCTTTTCCCGGCCGGATTATCGCAGTGCACTGCTCATCCTGCTGAGCCTGCTGTTCGCGCTGCCCATGTCCGTCCTTGCGTCCGCACCCGCGACGCCGTTACGCGGCTTCGACATTCCCGCCGGTCCTCTCGCCCAGGTGCTGAACCGTTTCGCCGAGCAGAGCGGCCTGGTGCTGGTCTACCCTGCCGAACTGACGCTGCGCCAGGAGAGCGGCGGCCTGCAGGGCAACTACACGCCGCTGGAAGCGCTGCGCCTGCTGCTCGACGGTACCGGCATCGAAGCCAGGGAAAGCCGCGGCGGCAGCGTGACGCTGCGTGCCGCTTCCAATCGCGTGTCCAGCATTCTTACCGTCGACGAGGAATCGAGCGAACCTGATAAGGCAGTGCTCGCGCCGATCACCGTGCATGCCGATGCGATCGACGATGAATACGCCCAGCCGCGCGCCGTCAGCCTGATCACGCGCGAGGATATCGACCGCACCGGCGCGCGCCATGCCTCGGAAATCCTGCAGGCGATACCCGGCGTTTTCACCGTCACCAACGAGCAGAATCCCGGCGTTTCGGTGAACGTCCGCGGCCTCAAGGACTTCGGCCGCGTCAACATGAACATCGACGGCATGCGCCAGAACTACCAGCGCAGCGGCCATCAGCAGCGCAACGGGGAGATGTTCTTCGATCCGGAGTTCCTGTCCAGCGTAGAGGTCGTGAAGGGGCCGAATGCGGGCATCGGCGGAGCCGGGGTCACCGGCGGCGTTGCCAGCTTCCGCACCCTGCAAGTGGAGGACATCCTGGAGCCGGGCGCAGACCTGGGCGCGCGGCTTCGCGCTTCCACCGGAATCGGCAAGTGGGCCAATGGCAGCGAACCGTCCGGCAGTGTCGCCGTGGCCAAGCGGGGAGAATCACTGGATCTGCTGCTGGCATACAGCCAGAAGAACGCCGGGGAATACGAGCCGGGCACCAGGGGCGTGGCATTCAACATCCCCCTCAACACGATTCCTCTCAACGTCATCAGCCTCACCGACCAGGATCAGGCATCACTGATGCTGAAGGGGCGCTGGAAATTCGCACCGGAGCAGAGCCTGCAACTGACCGCTCTGGGTACGCGGGCAGAGTACGCCGAATCGTCCATGCAGGATCTGGACGGCGCCTACCGGCAGTTCATCATGTGCACACCCCTGCCGCCACCCGGCGATCCGCTGCACAACGAGTGCGTGGAGTTCGGCAGCAGCGCCTTCGACCCCGATCAGGTCTATCCCCTCTCCAGCTACAGCCAAGTCACCTCCTCCAGCTACGGCCTGGACTATGCCTGGATGCCGACGGACAAGTCATGGATAGATCTCACCAGCAAGCTGTACTACGTCACCACCGACAACGAAAGCCGTACCGTCAGCGATACCACCAGCGTGTTCATCACGCAGACCGATACCGTCGGCGCCTGGGCGGCCAACAAGGCTCGGTTCACGCTGACGGAAAACCTGCGTCTGGAGTGGGATCTCGGCATCGAAGCATTCCTCGATCGGAACCGACCCGATGCCAATTCCACTTCCCTCAGCAACGATCAACTGGACGACGTCAACCGCACCACTCCCGAAGGCAACCGTCTGTTAGCCGGCGCATATACCAGCTTTGTATTGGCCTATCGTTCCTGGCTGGAAATCCGCCCCGGTCTGCGCTACGACACCTACCGCCTGTGGGGCAACACCGGCTTCGCCGCCTTCGATAGCAACGCCGGACGGCCATTGCCGCAGTATGCCGATATCAATGTCGATCGCCGCGAAGCGAAGCTGCTGCCCACGCTCGGCATCACCCTCACGCCACTGCCCTCCCTGCAGCTATTTGCCAATGCCGGCCTCGGCTGGCGGCCGCCGGCCATCACGGAAACGCTGATCGCGGGCAATACGCCGGGGCATTTGCTGCCACTCGACTACTATCCCAACTGGCTGCTCGAACCCGAGGAAACCCTCAGCCTGGAGGCCGGCGTCAACATCCGCCTGGACGAGCTGCTGCTGAAGAACGATGCCCTGCGCATCAAGGCCGCCTGGTTCGAAAACGAAACGGAAAACTACGTCTTCTTCGCCAATACGGTCGCCCTGCCCGGTCAGACCGGACCTGGTCTGTTCAACAACATGTTTGCCAACAGCGTGGATCCGGTGACTTTCCGAGGAATGGAACTGGATATCCACTATGACGCCGGCGTCTGGTTTCTCGACATCAATGCCACACGGATAGAACGCGACGCCACCTTCCGCCGCCTGGTGTTTCCTGTCGGTGGCGCCAGCGGTCCGCTGGCCGGGATTCTCAATGCAGCCGTCATGGAGAGCGCCAGCCTTTATACCCCGGAACCACCCGAATACAACGGCCAGTTCACCCTGGGATTGCGCCTGCTTCAGCGCAAGCTGACGCTGAGCGGAACCCTGCGCTGCGCCTCGGCCAGCAGCGGCCCCATGGAGCATGAAGCCGAAGACTATCAGAACGACTTCTGCGCGATCGACGCCTATGGCGACTATCGCCTGGCGAACTGGTTATCCATGGGCTTCAACCTCAGGAACATCACCGATCGTCGCTACGCCCAGGTCATGGCGGACGCCTATGTGCGCACTTATGCGCCGGGCCGCACGCTGACCGCCTTCATGGAGCTGCGATTCTGATGACCGAGCATGTGCAACGGAGGAACACCTTCCGCCCAGGGCCGGACGGAAAATTCCACGGGAAATCCCGGTGCCGTTGCCACGCCTGTTCCGCTTTTCCTGTGCGGGACAGCAAACCCCGGCAACCGATTGAAAGGTCGCCTTACTCTACTAGCCTTAAAGGAGATGTGAAATGGCTATAGAAATTGATTATGGTTCCGCGTATGTGAGAAGCAACGGCCTCAAGGACTATCTTGCTCTTTACGAACTGACCTTCTCGCAGCCGAGTCATCCGACGAGTGAACAGGGTTTCAGCACGATAGACGGAACCGGTTACAGCGCGGTCGTGGGCGGCGTAACGCAGAACTACAGCGCCACTTACTCCGACTTCCAGTACGCCGGCTCGACCACCGGCCTGGATGGAAGCGGCAACCCGTATGTCTCGGCCTTCATCGCCCAGGCGGACCAGAGCGGCAGCATCGGTAAGCTGGTCTACACCCTGTTCAACCTGCCGACGCATACGCTGTTCGGCGATCTGAACGTCGTCGAGTTGGGTGAGAGCCTGGGCAAAAACTATCCTGATCCGGTGAACAAACCCACCGAGTTCTTCTACGAACTCGGCACCACCCACGTCACTATCAGCAATCTCACCAGCGTACTGAACGAGGGCGTCACCGGCTCCCCGGCGGTGCCGATTGACTGGCGTACTGGCAGCTCACCCTACGATCCGTATGACATCAGCAACAATGACGTACATAACGTCGTTTACCCGCTGATGGCCGGCCACGGAGGCAACGGCAGCACTTCAGGGTTGCAGCACTACTTCAATCTCTATGGTGTCGTATACAACGGAGCTGCTTCGACCAATGAAGTATTCGACAGCTTCAATGGCAACGACACGTTCAACCTCAACACCGGCAACAACGTCGTGAATTTCTATCATAGCGGTGGCGCCTACTTCGGCAACGACGTCGTGAACGGCTTCAACAGCGGTGATTTGCTGAGGTTTGAGAATGACATCTTCGCCACTGACGGTGCCGTCATTTCTGCGACAAGCTATAACCCGTTCACGCAGGTTTCCGTTACTACTGTCGGTGCTCATACCGTCACACTGAACGGGCTGACCAGCGCGTTGACCACTTCAAATGTGGATGTTTTCGCATAAGTAGTTTTAGGCAGTGAACCAGGTCGGGCGGGCAACCGCCCGGCCTCTTTCAAGGTCAAGCACTCATACAAGGTAAGCATGATGAGAATGAAATCACGAATTCCGGCACTAGGCTGTCTTTTGGCAGCCGCTCTCCTCGGTGTTGACGGGAATCAGGCTTTGGCCGCTTTTCCACCGAGCATCAATAAACTGACCGATCTCAATACACGCCCCGCTATAGCCCCTCTGGTGCTGGACGGAAACCTTTATGGATTACACTGGTTACCAAGCGAATCGACAGCCAGAGCTTATTCTTATGATGGGAATGAGATAGCGATATTGAGGACTACTGCTGTAGAAAGAGCAGTTGGAGGTAGTGGTACAAATACGGTAGTCGGCAACCTAGTGCGTGCCAATGACAATTTCTATGGCGTTGGCATTCTTACCGTCCTCGGACAACTTTTCTATTCTTTCAACGAAAATGATACAGGGGGAAATACCCCGTTCACGACGATCAGTTCCTTTGTTTCGACAGGCGCAGTTGCTGCCGATAGCATCAGTGGAAAAGTTTATGCTGGCAGCACCAGCAAGATAGTTGAAATCACTCCTGCTATCGATGGCTCTGCCGCCGGCAGCACTGTAATCGATTTCTATACTTTCACTGATAATGAGGGTGGTCAGCCTGTCGCATTGCTAGTCGCAGGTGAATACCTCTACGGCCTGAACGCCGAGGGCGGCACCGTCGGCAAAGGTACTTTGTTCCGCCTCAGGACTGACGGCAGCGGCAACATCGAAATCCTACGCCAGTTCGATACCGAGGGTCAGCCTGGCGGCAATCTCTACGCCCGCTCGGCGCTGGCCATCGAAGGCGAATGGCTCTATGGCACGCTGACCGACTGGGAAGTCGAGGATCGACACGGAGCTGTCTTTCGCATCCGACCGGAACAGCCGGATACCTTCGCCGTGTTGCACACCTTTACCGGCGCCGACGGCGACGGCAGCAAACCGGCGGGACCGCTGGCGGTCGCCACCGACGATGACGACGTCACCTGGGTATACGGCACCACTCTGCAGGGCGGCGCCAACGACGCCGGCGCCCTGTGGCGTGTTTCCGCCGCCGAGGAAAGCGAGTACGCCGCCATTGATTCCTTTTCTACCGACAACCCCGTTCCTCTCGGCTTGAGTCACGACAACAACGTAATATACGGCGCCACTCAGGGTAACAGCGCCGGATCAGGCGCGATGCTGTTCACACTGGTGGAAATCGTTCCCTTCGAGATCTTCATTACGTCAAACACACGTAACCCCGATGAGGTGATTATCGAAGTTGACGGTCTAGGAGGAGACAGCCTGACGCTGAGCTGGCAGGTACAAGCTGCACCGGTAGGCACCGTCTGCACCGCAGGTTCCATTCCCCAGCATACCGGCTGGCACGACGCCCTAGGCTTCGAGTTGACCTCGATCGAGGGCGACGAGGACGGCAAGCTCGCGGGCAGCGGCACAACGGAAAACATCTCCGCCGGCCTCACCCCGGGCCTCAACACCTTCAGCCTGAGCTGCACCAACGGCGAGGAGACCCGTACCGCTGAAATCTCGATAACTGCGGTGGCGCAAAGCCCGATCAACGTTTCCCTGAACGGCATCCCGGTGAGCACCAGTCAGATCAACCTGAACTGGACGGTTGGTGGCGGCGTCGGAACTGCCGGTGGCACCTGCACCGCCAGTTCCGATCCGTCGGGCCTTTGGTCCGAGACTTTTGCCATCGGCAGCAAGAACAGCGAGCTGATCAATCTGCCATCAGGGAGCACAGGCACACAGGCCTACAGCTTCACTCTGAGCTGCACACGCGCCGCGGACGGTTCCACCGATACTGAAACGGTAGAGTTCGAAATAATGCACCCCGATCCTGACCCGGAGCCCGATCCGGAGCCCGAACCGATCAACGCCAGCTCCGGCGGCGGCGCACTCTCCCCCGCGCTGCTGTTGCTGCTGA
>CAYLYS010000088.1:0-7660 GCA_964388175.1 uncultured Chromatiales bacterium
AGGAGATGCAGCGGCGCGCATCTCCTATCTCACCATCGAACTCGAGGGATCGATTCCGGAAGATCTGCGCACGGGCCTCGGCAACCGCATCTTCGGTTGCGACGACTGCCAGCTGGCATGCCCTTGGAACCGTTTCGCCCACCACAGCGCCGAAGCGGATTTCACGCCGCGCCATCGCCTGGACTCGCCCGGGCTGATCGAGCTGTTCGGCTGGAGCGAGGCGGAATTCCTGCGGCGCACCGAAGGCTCCGCCATCCGCCGCACCGGCTACCAGGGCTGGCTGCGCAATATCGCGGTAGCACTCGGCAACGCGCTGCGCACCGCGCAGCAGGCCGAAAGCACCGCCCTCACCGCCGCCCTCACCGCGCGTCTGGATCATCCCTCGCCCATGGTGCGGGAACACGTGCGCTGGGCACTGGCCCAGGCGCTTCTGGTATGATGTCGCGGGGGATGTGAGGGGGAGAACGAAACGTGTCCGGACGCAACAGATCCGCCGCGGCGCTGTCATTGCTGTCACCGCTGCTGTGGTGCGCCTTGTGCCTGGGGTATGCGCAAGCGGTTACCGCGCTCGACCTGCATGCCCCGCCGATGACCCCGCTCGCCGAAGACGGTATCCACGATCCGCTGGTGGAAAGCATCCACAGCCTGCAGGATCCGAAAACCTCCATGAAGGATTTTCCCAAGGACAGACGCGGCGAAGTCGACTGGGTGCGCACCCTGCGCCAGGGCCTCATCCAGCCGCGCAAGAGCGCCACCGGCGACCCCTGGGAAACGGCGCTCATGAGCCCGATGAATATCGATATCCTCATGACCAACACCGCCGAAATGCCGCATGTGCTCTTCCCGCACTATCAACACACCGAATGGCTGACCTGCAGCAACTGCCATCCGGCCATTTTCATCCCGCAGCGGCGCGGCAACCCGATCAACATGACGCGCATCCTCAGCGGCGAATTCTGTGGACGCTGCCACGACAAGGTTGCCTTCTCACTGTGGACCTGCGAACGCTGCCACAGCGTTCCGCACGAGAAATCGCCCGCGAAGTGGTGGTAGCAGCGCACGGCGCTTCGCTTCCCCGACACTGAGCCATCAGGCTTAGGACGCGTTCCCGACCACGGCAGCCCATCGGTATCCCGCCGATGCCCGTATGACATCTGCGCCTCCTGCCCCAGCAATACACCTACGTGTTGACCCGTAATTCACATGTAAGATATTATTTTCACAATTCTCCTTTCGTTAAAAATCCCGCCAGGACGGCCACTGAAACAGCGGCCGGAGAATCCTTGATTGTCAATAAGTTGTACAGATATCGATCGAATGCCCTGGAAAATCCGGGCTGCTTGCCGTTAGAAGCAAAACTTTCCATCAGGAGAACGGAACCGATGGCTCAGACGTTACGCATGAAACCCTTGTATGCCGCCCTGCTCGCGTCGACCCTGGCGCCCGCCGCGGCATTCGCCCAGGACCAGACCACCAGCGTCGATCTGCCGATGTTCCGCGTGACCGAATCCACGATCGGCATCGATCCGAATATCCCGGCCAATACCGCCTCCATCACCGCGGACGTGCTCGGCCGCCTCAACATGCCGGCGACCGAAGACGTGCTGAAATACCTGCCCAATCTGAACGTCCGCCAGCGCTACATCGGTGACCGTAACGGAACCCTCGAGGTTCGCGGCACCAGCAACATCCAGAGCTCGCGCAGTCTCGTACTCGCCGATGGCGTGATCCTGAGCAACTTCCTCGGCACGGACCACGGCTTCGGCCCGCGCTGGTCGATGGTGCTGCCGATCGAAATCGACCGCGTCGATGTGATCTACGGACCTTATTCGGCGCTGTATTCGGGCAATGCGATGGGCGCCGCGGTGATCTATACGACCAAGATGCCGGAACGGCTCCAGGCCGGCGCCAAGCTGACCGCGCATCGCCAGGAGTTCGATCTCAACGGGACCGACGACACCTACGACGGCCATGTGCTCAACGCCTATGTCGGCGATCGCATCGGCCGCTTCTCCTACGTGCTGAGCGCCAGCACCCTGGAGATGACCAGCCAGCCGACCGGCTTCGCGTTCCTCAATCCGAACAACGGCCAGGCACTGCAGGGCGACGAAACCGTGATCGCCAGCGGCGCCTATCCGATCGTCGACCGTCGCGGCGCCGACCAGCTGCACATCGGTATCCCCGGCAGCGGTATCGAGACCACCGAGCAGGACGAGTTCAAGCTCAAGCTCGGTTATGACTTCTCACCCACCCTCGAAGGGCGCTTCACCATCGCCTCGTGGACCATGGACAGCCTGACCGGCAAGAAGCCGCAATACACTTCGTATCTGATCGACGAAGACGGCAATCGCGTGTACAGCGGCGCGGTGAATATCGATGGCGCCCGCTATACCATCGGCAACGGCGTCTTCGCACCACGTTCCGGCGCCGAAGAACACTGGATGTACGCCGCGACGCTGCGCACGAAGAACGCGTCCGGGTGGAACTACGAGGCGGCGGCATCGCTTTACGACATGAAGGAACACGTGTCGCGCACCTCGAACCTGGCGCGGGATGTCGCCTATTCGACCGGCGGCGCGGGCACCCTGCAGAGCCTCGATGGCAGCGGCTGGTGGCATGTCGACCTCAAGGCCGACAACCGGTTCGGCAAGCACTGGCTGACGGTCGGTGCGCATCACAGCAATTACGAGCTAAAGCAGCGCAACTACACGACCGACGATTGGCGCAACGGCGGCCCCGGCAGCCTGACCCGCGCCAATCAGGGCAGCACCATGACCACCGCCCTGTTCGCACAGGACGCCTGGCAGTTCGCCGAGCAATGGAAGACCGTGCTCGGCCTGCGTGTCGAGAAATGGGAGTCGCAGGACGGATCGAGAACAGCCGTGGGCGGTACGCCGTCGGTGACGACGGTAACGCCCTACCCTGACCGCAGCGAGTCCGAGGTATCGCCGAAGATCGCCCTGATCTACACCCCGAGCCAGGATCTGAGCTACCGGCTGTCGCTGGCGAAGTCGACGCGCTTCCCGACCGTCTGCGACCTCTATCAGGACTGCACCAACGTCGCCATCAGCAACCCTGCCGCCGCCAGGCCGGAGATCAAGCCGGAAGACGCCGTGTCCGTCGATTACACGGTCGAGATGAGGCTCGACAACGCCGTGATGCGCGTTTCGCTCTGGGGTGAAGAGAGCCGCGATGCGATCTTCCGCTACCAGGAATTCAATGTCGTCGACAATACACTCGGTGTAACGGCGTTCCAGAACATCGACCGCGTTCGCGTCAAGGGCATCGAGTGGGTGTACGACACGTGGAATCTGTTCGGCCTCATGGGGCTCGACCTCCACGCCAACCTTGCCTTCAACGATTCCGAGGTGCTCAAAGACAGCAACGACCCGAGGAACGTCGGCAACGAGTTCTACCGCATTCCGCGCATCCGCGGCGCGCTGGTCGCGACCTATCGCCATACCGACAAGCTCGACTACACTCTGGCGGGTCGTTACTCCGGCCGGTCGCATGCCTCGCTCGACAATACGGACATCAATCGCCATGCGATCGACGGCGTCAGCAATTTCACCGTGTTCGATCTCCGGGTCAATTATGAGATCAACCGCCACATCGGCCTTGGCGGCGGCGTCAACAACCTGCTCGACGAGCGCTACTATGTCGGACACCCTTACCAGGGCCGCACGATATTCGCCGACGTGAAACTGACCTATTGATAGGACGCAGCGCCCCTTCTGTCCACAGGAGGGGCGCCCTTCGACACCCACCAAGCCACTCGAAAAACAGGATCCCGCAATGAACATACCCTGCAAATCCCTGATGCGAATCGCCATGATTGCCGGCGGTCTGACTGCCGCCGCCACCGCCCACGCCCATTATCCCTGGCTGATGGCGTCCAGCTTCACCCCGGCGGAAGGCCGGGCTGCCACGGTCTATCCAGCCTGGGGCCATGCCTTCCCGTTCGAGGGCTTCATGGCCAGCGATCGCGTGGGCAGCGTCGAGATCGTCTCACCGGACGGCAAGAAAACCGCGCTGGAAGCGAGCGGTGCGTCGGGATACATCACCCCCGAACTGCGGCAAGGGATCCACGTGGTGCTGGCCTCGCAAAAGAGCGGATTCTTCACCCGCACCAAGCAGGGCTCCAAGCGCCAGTCGAAAGAAGGTCTGAGCGATGTCATCGCCTGCTCCTACTCGTCCAACAACATGAAGGCAATCCTCAACGTCGGACAGGGCAAGGGTGCGATGGATCGGCAGTTCGGTCAGCCGCTGGAGATCGTGCCGCTGTCCAACCCCGCCGATCTCAAGGTGGGTGACTACATGGACGTAAAGATCACCGTGCGCGGAGAACCCTACGGCGGCATGGTCTTCGCAAGCTATGCCGGTTTTTCCACCGTAGGCGCCTATGCCTATACCGTCGAAGCGGACGATCAGGGCAAGGCCTCGATCCGCATCCTGCATCCAGGCCAGTGGCTGGTGCGAGCCAAAGTCGAGCAGCCCTACCCCGACGCGGCGGTCTGCGACGTGGAGGCGTACACCACCACCCTCACCTTCGCCATCCGGTGAGCACCATGAAGCGCACACGCGGAGTGGAATCGGACCATGGCAGGCACTTGCGCCTGAGCGGACTCGGCCTGCTGTTCCTGGGCAGCGCCTTTGCAGTTCCTTTTACGGCCCAGGCACACGAGTCGTTCATGGACTGCCTGGACAATCAGAACGGTACGGTGACCTGTCAGGGCGGCTATGTGGATGGCTCCCCGCCGACCGACAAGGACCGCATTCTCATCAAGGACGACAAGAGCAAGACGCTGATCGAGGGACAGTTCGATCAGGATGGCAGTTTCACCTTCGACAAGCCGGACGGAAACTTCACGATGATCTTCGCCGGCGGGGAAATCGGCCACGTCAAACGGATCAAATCGATCGATCTGATCAAATGAAAATGAAAAGGACAGCCCGGGTCGGACGACCCGGGTTAGGCCTTGACGATGAAGTGTTCGCGGTAATGCTGCAGTTCCCTGATCGAATCGCGCACATCGGCCATCGCCAGGTGGCTGACATCCTTGGTGAAGCCGCCAAGCACCTGCGGTGACCAGCGCCGCGCCAGCTCCTTCAGCGTGCTGACGTCGAGATTGCGGTAATGGAAGTAGCGCTCGAGCTCCGGCATCCAGCGCGCCATGAAGCGGCGGTCCTGGCAGATGCTGTTGCCGCACATCGGCGACCTGCCCGCCGGCACGAACTCGCGCAGGAACGCCAGCGTCGCCAGCTCCGCCTCGCGTTCGGTGACGCAGCTCTGGCGCACCCGCTCGGTGAGCCCGGAACGCCCGTGCTGGCGCGTATTCCATTCATCCATCGCACTCAGCACCTCGTCGGACTGATGGATGGCGAATACCGGACCCTCCGCGAGCACGTTCAGACTGCTGTCGGTAACCGCCGTGGCGATCTCGATGATATAATCTCGCTCGGTATCGAGACCCGTCATTTCCAGGTCTATCCAGATCAGATGATTGGGATCTTGCACCATGCTTCTGTTTCCCTGCGCCTGTGATCGTACAGGCCTTCATTACGTTTCCGGAGTGCCCGGGTTGATACTTGCAGGATTCCCGCCCTCTCATCGGACCGGATCGTTTCCCTGCGTCCTGAGCCGTATGGACGAGCAGCCATGAACACGTGGACGCTGATCTTCCTCGCCATGCTGGCCATCGCCACCGCGGTCGAACTATGGCTGGCGCGGCGCCAGCTCCGCCATGTCGGCGCGCACCGCGACACCGTACCGGCGCCCTTCGCCGGCCACATCACGGCGACGCAGCACCATAAGGCCGCCGACTACACCCGCAGCCGCACGCGGCTGGAAATCGTCGGCATCGGCTATCAGCTCGCGCTCCTGCTGGCGTGGACGCTGGGCGGCGGCATCGCCTGGATGGACGGCCTCTGGCGCGCATTCGGCCTCGGGCCGCTGGCGACCGGTACGGGCGTGATCACCAGTGTCGCGCTCATCAATGCGTCCCTGCATCTGCCGCTGTCCGTCTACCGCGTCTTCGTCATCGAACAGCGTTTCGGCTTCAATCATACTAGACCGATGCTGTTCGTGACAGACCTGTGCAAGAGCGCGATCGTCTCGCTGCTGCTGGGCGTGCCGCTGATCGCCGGCGCACTGCTGCTGATGACGCCGGCGGAGACCACCGGCATCGCCGCCGAGAGCCAGGCACATCCGTGGTGGTGGCTCCATGCCTGGCTGCTGTGGCTGGCATTCTCACTGCTCATGCTGTGGGTTTATCCGCGTATCATCGCGCCGCTGTTCAACCGTTTCACGCCGCTGCAGAACGCCGAGCTGAGACAGAGAATACAGGCATTGCTCGCACGCAGCGGTTTCTCCGACAGCGGCGTCTTCGTCATGGACGGCTCACGCCGCTCCGCGCACGGCAACGCCTATTTCACCGGCCTCGGCGCCAACAAGCGCATCGTCTTCTTCGACACGCTGCTGGAGGCGCTCACGCCGGCGGAAATCGAAGCCGTGCTCGCGCACGAACTGGGGCATTTCAAGCTGCGCCACATTCACAAGCGCATCATCGTCAGCGCGCTCACCGTGCTGGTCACGCTGCTGCTGCTCGCCCAGCTCATCGATCGTCCGGATTTCTATGCCGGCCTCGGCATCGAACAGCCATCGAATCACGCCGCGCTGTTGCTGTTCGCTTTTGTCGCGCCGGTGTGCGGATTCTTTCTGCAGCCGCTCAGCATGCATCTCAGCCGCAAGCACGAATACGAGGCCGACGCTTTCGCCGCCGGACAGACCCGCGCCGCCGAACTGCGCAGCGCGCTGGTCAAGCTCTACCGCGACAACGCCTCGACGCTGACGCCGGATCCGCTCTACTCGGCCTTCCATCACTCTCATCCCCAGGCCGCGGCGCGCATCGCCCAGCTGCCCATGGACGCAGCCTGAGCCCATCACAGCCGTGGATTCCGTGCGTAAGGGATTGATCATCGCGCACTACGGCCGCACGCTGCTGGTCGAGGACGCGGATGGACGTACGGTGAATTGCGCCGCCCGCCGCAGCGCGGTGCATGCCGTCTGCGGCGACGATGTCCACTGGCAGGAAGAAGGAGACGGCGGCGTCGTGCTCGCCGTACTGCCGCGCCGCACCGTGCTGGCACGGCCCGATCAGCGCGGTATGCCGAAAGCGCTCTGCGCCAATATCGACCAGATCATCGTGGTCGGCGTGGCGCAGAATCTCGCCTCCGGGCTGAGCACCGGCGAGCGCATGCGCATCGATGCCTATCTGGCCGCCGCCGAGATGCTCGGCATCGATGCGCTGCTGCTCATCAACAAGATCGACCTGCTGCCGGCAACGGCACGCACCACGCTCGACGATACGCTCTCCCCCTATCGCAACGCCGGATACGAAGTCATCGCCGCCAGTGCGCGCCGTCTCGACGGCATGAACGAGCTGCTGCCCCGCCTCGGCGGGCGGCGCAGCGTCCTGGTCGGCGAATCGGGCGCGGGCAAGTCCTCGCTGAGCAAAGTCCTGCTGCCGGACCGCGACATCCGTATCGGCGCCCTGTCGCAAGGCGACGGCAAGGGCCGCCATACGACCACGGTCGCCCTGCTCTTCCATCTGCCCGCGGGCGGCGACATCATCGATTCACCCGGCGTGCGCGAATTCCG
>CAYLYS010000089.1:0-7240 GCA_964388175.1 uncultured Chromatiales bacterium
GATCTTCCGGGCCGCCTGGCCGGCTTGATCTGAATCTCATGGACACCGGTTCCCGCGCGCCTTCATCTTCTCTTCGTCTTTGCCCGGCGTCGCTGGCCAGAAACGCCATCTGAAACGCCGCCGGTAACACCACCGGTTTTACGCGATACTTTCGAGCGCGCGGCGACGACTTGCTTGACGCCGGGATAGGGCTCCTGGCGGGCGACGACCTGCAGCCCTTCACGCGCGCGGGACAGTACGTCTCCGTCGTGTTCCGCCGCGTATACCACGTAGACCGAGTGTGAAAATTCCGGTACTCCTCGAACGCGAAACAACTCGCCTTTTTCGATGAAGGGCGCTACGGTGCCGGCGCGGAAATAGCCTGCGCCGCCCACGGTCAGTACATAGCTCAGCGCCAGTGGTCCCAGCGAAATGGCAACGGGCGGATTGGGGTGATCCGGGAAGGCGGCTTGATGGTTGACCGCGAAGCTCGGTCCCCAGTCGATATAAACGTACTGCTCCATATCGAGTCTGCCGTCGGCGCGGTTGGTCACCATCACCAGCTTTTCCTCCAGCAACAGTTCGCAGACCAGGCCCGGCCGTTGCTGCGGATTGTAGAGCAGCGCCATGTCGAGCGAACCGTCTTCGATGCGTTCGAGCAATCGCTGCGCTGCGTCCACATCGATGCGCAGCGCCACCTCCGGACAGATGTAATGCATCCAGACGAGCCAGTCGGCCAGCAGTGGATGCCAGATGCTCAGTTCACCGCCCAGGCTGATGCCGTCCTTGCGCCCCGGCGGCAGGGCCACATGCTGGCGCGCGCGTTCCCAGCCCTGCACCAGGCGATTGGCATGGCGCACGAAGCGTTCTCCCGCCGCTGTCAGCCGCGCGCCCGCCTTGTTGCGCACGAACAGCGGCCGGCCGATTTGCTGCTCCAGCGAACGCACGCGTGCGCTGACCGCTGTCTGGGTCACATGTAGCCGTTCGGCCGCGGCGCCGAAATTACCGCTGGCGACGATTTCGAGGAAGGTACGGGCGAGTTCGATATCCATGGCTTATAAGCAAAAATTTTGCTCTCAATGAGAATAATAATTCATTTGCTTGATGCCAGATAGGATTTCATCATGGCAGGCGACGCGAATCCGGCGGGACCGCCATGGCGGTATGGCTGCCAGCAGCGTGGCGACCAGACGAGCCATCCATCAGGGTCAGGCATGACGAACCTGTCGAAGTTGACCGAATCCGCACTCAATGAAGTGCAATGGGCCACCGTCCGCGCACTGTCGGAGGAATTGAACCTCGAGCAGTTGTACTGGCTCAGCGGCTTCTTCGCCGGCGTTTCGCATGGCCGCGGCGCTGCGCGGCCCGTCGCCGTTGCGGTTTCCGCACCCTCGGCCGCAGTCGGATCTGTTGCGCAGGGCGTGGTCGCCGCCCGCCGCGTGACTGTGCTTTACGGCAGCGAAACCGGCAACAGCGTGGCCGTTGCCCAGGCGCTGGCCGAACAGCTTGGCGGGCAGGGATGTCCAGTCACGCTGCTCGATATGGCCGAATGCAAACCCCGGCAGTTTGGTGAGGGACAGGATCTGCTGATCGTCACCAGCACCTATGGCGATGGCGATCCGCCGCAGCCCGCCGCCGCATTTTTCGAATGGATCGAAGGACGCAAGGCGCCGCGGCTCGATGGCGTGCGCTATGCCGTACTGGCACTGGGCGATTCCACCTACGAGTATTTCTGTGCCGCGGGCCGACGGCTGGATGAGCGGCTGCAGGCGCTGGGTGCCGAGCGGCTGCTGCCGCGCATCGATTGCGATGTGGACTATGAGGAAGCGGCCGCCGCCTGGCGCGCCGCGGTGTCGCAGCGCTTCACCGCGATGGCCACGCCGCCGACGACAGCGGCAGTGACGCAAGGAGCGCCGCTGGCGGTTGCGCCAATATCGATGGCGTCGGCGGTCTACGACAAGCGCCACCCCTTCACTGCCCGTGTGATTGACAACTTCGTGCTGAATGGGCGCGGCTCGTCCAAGGAGGTGCGCCATATCGAGCTGTCGCTCGCCGGTTCCGGGCTGAAATACGAGCCGGGCGATGCGCTCGGGCTGATGCCGCAGAACGATCCGGCGCTGGTGAGTGCTCTGCTCGATTTGACCGGTCTGGCCGGCGATGCGCCCGTCACGCTCAAGGGGAGATCGTTACCGCTCGCCCGCGCGCTGGCGGTCGAGCAGGATCTGGTGGCGGTGACGCCGCGCTTTCTCGAACACTGGGCGCGTCTCTCGGGCGCCGGCGAACTGCAGCGGCTCAATCTTCCCGAGTGTGCGGCCGAACGCGTCGCGTTTGCCCGCAACCACCATGTGAGCGATGTCATGCGCCGCTATCCGGTGCCCGGTCTGGACGCGGCGTCGCTGATGGCCGCGCTGCGCCCGCTGCAGCCGCGCTTGTATTCGATCGCTTCCAGCGCCGCGGCTGTTCCCGATGAGGTACATCTGACGGTAGCCACCCTGCGCTACGAACTGTATGGACAGTCTCGTACCGGCGTGGCTTCGGGCTATCTGGCTGGTTTTGCCGCGCCCGATGCGCGGGTTCAGGTGTATGTGCAGCCGTCCCGCCACTTCCGTTTGCCGGCGGATGATGCCCCCATCCTCATGATCGGTGCCGGTACGGGCATAGCGCCTTACCGCGCCTTTCTGCAGGAGCGTGAAGCGCGCGGCGCTTCCGGGCGCGCCTGGCTGTTCTTCGGCGATCGCCGGTTTCGCACCGATTTTCTGTATCAGACCGAGTGGCAGACCTGGCTCAAGGACGATGTGCTGGATCGCATGGACGTCGCCTTTTCGCGCGATGCGCACAACGGCACGGGCCGGGTTTACGTCTGGCATCGGCTGCTGGAACGCGCGCGCGATGTCTACGCCTGGCTGGAGTCGGGCGCCCATGTCTACGTCTGTGGCGACGCCGAACGCATGGCGCCCGATGTCCACCGCACGCTCGCCGAGATCGTCATGGAGCAGGGCGGTCGGGACCGGGAGGCGGCGCACGACTATCTGCGGCGCCTGCAGGAAGATCACCGATATCAGCGCGACGTTTATTGAGTGGAGAAACTCGAATGCCCATGACGCCATCCAGCCCTTCTCCAATATTGCCCGATCGCAGTCGCGACATCAGCCAGCCGCTGGACAAGCTCGATGCCGACGAGCGCCTCAAGGCCGAGAGTGATCAGCTGCGCGGAACGATCCCGCATAGCCTGATCGACCGCATCACCGGCGCCGTCGCCGGCAGCGACGCCAAGCTGCTCAAGTTCCACGGTATCTACCAGCAGGACGACCGCGATCTGCGCGAGGAGCGACGCCATCAGAAACTGGAGCCTGCCTACCAGTTCATGATCCGGGTGCGCATGCCGGGCGGCGTGTGCACGCCGAGCCAATGGCTCAAGCTCGACGAACTGGCGCGTGCGCACGGTAACGGTTCCCTGCGTATCACCACGCGCGGCACGATCCAGTTCCACTGGGTGCTCAAGTATGCCCTGCGCGACACGCTGCAGGGACTGCACGAGGTGTTGCTGGACAGCATGTCGGCCTGCGGTGACGACGCGCGCGGTGTGGTCTGCTCGGTCAATCCGGCGCTGTCGGCCCTTCATGCCCAGGTCTATGCGCTGGCTAGGCAGGCCAGCAACCATGCGATCCCGCGGCTGCGCGCCTATCACGAGATCTGGTACGGCGAGGAGCGCATCATCGCTTCGCAAGCCCGAGCACCGGATGAGTCCGCGCCGGAAGAACTCTCGCCGGAAGAACTCTCGGAGGAGCCTTTCTACGGCAAGACCTATCTGCCGCGCAAATTCAAGATCGGTTTCGTCATCCCGCCCTGCAACGACATCGATGTCTACGCCCAGGATCTGGGTTTCATCGCCATCGTCGAAAGAGGGCGTCTCAGGGGATTCAACGTCGCGATCGGCGGTGGCCTCGGGCATACCGATCGCGTGAACGGCACCTGGCCGGCGCTGGCTCGGGTCATCGGCTTTGTCGGCGTGGATCAGGTGCTGCCCGTCTGTGATGCCGTGATGGGCGTGCAGCGCGATCATGGCGACCGCAGTAACCGCGCCCATGCCCGATTCAAGTACACCATCCACGATCATGGTCTGGACGCGATCAAGGCCGAGATCGAGCGGCGGCTGGCTTATGCGCTGGCGCCGGTGCGGTCTTATGATTTCGCGACCAACGGCGACGCCCTGGGCTGGCAGCAGGATGAAACCGGCCGCTGGCACGTGACGCTGCTCGTTCCCTGCGGGCGTCTCGTCAATCGCTCCGGTGCCGCATGGCTCGACGGTCTGTGCGCGGTGGCGCGGATCCACCGGGGCAGCTTCCGCCTCACCACGAACCAGAACCTTGTCATTGCCGGTATCGCGCCGCCGCGGCGCGCAGCGATCGAACGCCTGCTGCAGGAACACGGACTGCTCGCGTTCGAGCAGTCGAGTGCGCTGCGTCGCAACGCCATCGCCTGCGTGGCGCTGCCCACCTGCGGTCTGGCGATGGCCGAGAGCGAGCGTTATCTGCCTGCCTTGCTGGATCGACTGGAGCCGATTCTGGCCCGCCATGGCTTGACGCAGGAAGCCATCACGCTGCGGGTGAGCGGTTGCCCGAACGGATGCTCGCGCCCCTATATCGCGGAAATCGCACTCACTGGCCGTGCGCCTGGTAAATACAATCTTTACCTGGGTGGCGGCTTCCATGGTCAGCGGCTCGGGCGTTTGTATCTGGAGAACGTCGCCGAGGCGGCGATCATCGCCGCGCTGGACGAAATGCTCGGCCATTTCGCGCGCGATCGGCATGCAGGCGAACACTTCGGCGATTTCGTCATTCGCGCCGCTTACGTGAGCGCGGTGCGGGACGGACCGGATTTCAAGGCGCCGAATCAGGGCGCCGTCCCGGACGGCCAGCAGGACGACCGGAAGGGCGACCAGCAGGAGCGCCATCGTGCCGATTTCACCGCGTGAAGCGCGGTCTTCCGCCGATCCCTTGCAGGCTGCGCTGCACACGCCGCTGTGCGATCAGCTCGGCTGTCGTTATCCCTTGATACTGGCCGGCATGGGCGGCGCCGCCCGTTCGGCGCTGGTGACGGCAGTCACGGCGGCCGGCGGATTCGGCTTTCTCGGGATGGTGCGCGAGCCGCCCGAGCTGATCCGCGATGAGGTGGCGCGCGTGCGCAAGCGCACCGATCGACCGTTCGGCGTCAATCTCATTCCCGCCGCTACGCCGGTGGAACTGCTGGAGCAGCAAATCGATTTGTGCATCGAACTGCGCGTGCCGGTGGTGGGTCTGTTCTGGAGTGTGCGGCCCGAAGTGATCGGTCGGCTGCGCAAGGCGGGCATCCTCGTCGTCTGCCAGGTCGGTTCGGCCGCCGAGGGGCAGCAGGCACTGCGGGCCGGCGCCGATGTGTTGATCGCGCAGGGCGTCGAGGCCGGCGGCCATGTGCGTGCCCGGCAGCCGCTGGCGCGCGTGCTGGCCGAGCTGCTGGCCATCGCGCGCGTGCCGGTGGCGGCCGCGGGCGGCATTGCCGGCGGCGAGGATGTCGCCCGCGTACTGGCGCAGGGTGCGCAGGCCGCCGTACTCGGTACCGCGCTGCTCGCAACTGAGGAGTCCTTCGCGCACGATTATCACAAGCGGCGCCTGGTGGAGGCGCAGGGCGCCGATACGGTGCTCACCGAAGCTTTCTGGATCAACTGGCCACCGAGCGCGCCGGTCAGAGTATTGCGCAACAGTGTCACGCGCGGTGAGCGCGGCGATCCCTCCGACGTGCGTCGTACGGTGATCGGCGAGGAAAAGGGGCGGCCGGTCTATTTATTCAGTACCGACTCGCCGTTGCGCTCGATGACGGGAGACTTCGAGGCGATGGCGCTGTACGCCGGCAAGGGCGTGGGACGCATCTATACGGTGGAGCCCGCGGCGCGGTGTATCGAACGCATCGCGGTCGTGGCGGCCGGCTGTTTGCGTCCCCGCGAGCCGGCGCTGGCGGGGCACGCTGTGTCCGCCCGCGGCGCAGTCGCATCAGGGCAGGGGGAGGGCGCGCCACTCGTGCAGGCGTGCGCGATCCTTGCCGTGCTCGACGAATTGCTCGAAGCCGAGCGTGCCGGCGCCCGCATCGCCTTGCGTACGGCGACGGAGACCGAGGATGCGGCTTTCCGCCGTGTGATCGAATTCTGCCATCGCGATGGAACCCGGTGGTGCGCCATGCTGACGCGCAACATCAGGCGATTGCAGGGTACGCCCAGTATGCGTACCGGTGTGTTCTATGGCAGGGCCATGCTCATCGGAGATCTGTGCGAGCGCATGGACTTCCTCAACGGCGGACAGCGATGGCTGGTCGGCAAGCTGCGCGAACTGCTGGCGGTGGTCGAGGATGCCGATCTGCACGATGATCTCGCCGAGATGCTCGACGCCCACCAGAGCAGCATCGACATGATCTACACCCTGTTGCATCCGCCGCCCTGACGAGCCGCTCCATTGCTGCGTGCCGAATGTTTCCACCACTCACCCTGAATCAGGGTTTTCAACGGAGATCACGACATGAGTCAACTCTATCTGGGCGATACCGCTCCCGATTTCGAACAGGACACTTCTATCGGTCCGATCCGCTTTCACGAGTGGGCCGGCGATTCCTGGGTCATTCTGTTTTCGCATCCGGCCGATTTCACGCCGGTCTGCACCACCGAGCTGGGTTTGACCGGCAAGCTTGGTGCCGAGTTTGACAAGCGCAACGTCAAGGCCATCGCGCTGTCCGTCGACGATGCTGGGTCGCACCGGGACTGGATCAAGGACATCGAGGCCACGCAAAAGACCGTGGTCGGCTTCCCGATCATCGCCGACAAGGATCGTAATGTCGCATCACTGTACCAGATGATTCATCCCGGGGAATCGAGCACCGTGACGGTGCGGACCGTCTTCATCATCGATCCGAAGAAGACGCTGCGGCTGATGCTGACCTACCCGCTGAACGTGGGGCGCAACTTCGACGAGATTCTGCGCGTCATCGACGCGCTGCAATTGGTCGATGCCTATACCGTGGCCACGCCGGGCAACTGGAAGCCCGGCGACGAAGTCGTGATTCCGCCGTCCATTCAGGATGAAGCGCTCATCCGCCAGAAGTTTCCGCGGGGTTACCGGGCCGAGCGTCCTTATCTGCGATTGACGCCTCAGCCCGGCCGGTGAGGAAAGCCATGCCCGGCGGACGCTGTCCGCCGGGATCGTGCGCGAATCCGCCATTCCTCTTTTCCCGGAGCACG
>CAYLYS010000090.1:0-7207 GCA_964388175.1 uncultured Chromatiales bacterium
GCGGCGCGCAGCAGATCGGCGTATTCCTTCTTCACTTCGCCGAGGATGCGCGCCGCCGACGCCATCTACATCGAAGAACTGCACGCCAGCGGCTGGTACGAAAAAGTCAGCCAGGCCTTCACCGTCTTCCTGCCGGTAAAATCGGTCGGCGTCATGGGCGACGAGCGCCGCTACGAATACGTAGTATCGCTGCGCGCCGTCGAAACCATCGACTTCATGACCGCGCGCTGGGCGCACCTGCCGTACGAACTGCTGGAGAAGGTATCCAACCGCATCATCAATGAAGTCCGCGGCATCTCGCGGGTCGCCTACGACGTTTCGAGCAAGCCACCGGCGACCATCGAGTGGGAGTGAAAAATATCCGGCCGTGGCGACGGATCGCTGTTCGGCCTGTTTCCCTCGCTCGGCATTGCGGTGCCTTTGCATGCCCTGGTCTGGCCGCCGGAGACGGCGTGCCATCTCCCTTCACCTTGAAGACCTCGATTCCCACCCAAACAGCATACAGAAATTGTGACCGAATCAACCGATAGAGGCTGAGAATTCGCAAGCACGCAGGCTGCATTTTCGGCAAATAATCGGTCATGAGGCCGAGGCTGCGTTGACCATCCAGTTGGAGCAAGGAGCGCATCATAGCCATCAGAGAGTTCGGATTTTCGGCACACACACGGAATGCGTCGCGTCACGACCGGGATACCGAGTTGCTGCGCGCGGAGCTGTTCAGTATCGAGCAATTGAAGCGCCATGCGGTCACGCTGGCGGGCCAGTACAGGATCGAGCCGCGCCCGGGTCCGGACCGGCTGCTGCCGCGGCTGGCGGACAATGCGCGCGTTCTGCTGACGGCGTATGACGTCGTTACCGCTGCCGCCACCCAGGGGCAGCGGGTCGTGCCGGCCGAGGCTTGGCTGCTCGACAATTTCTACCTGATCGAACAGCAGATCGCCCTGGCGCGTCGGCATTTGCCGCGCGGCTACAGCCGACAGTTGCCGCGCCTGGCGGGTGGCCCATCCGCTGGTTTTCCCCGCATTTACGATCTGGCGCTGGAGCTGATCTCGCACATGGACGGTCGCGTCGACAGCGACAACGTCACTCAGTTCGTCGCCGCTTACCAGACTGCTGAACCGTTGAGACTGGGTGAGCTGTGGGCTTTCCCGATCATGCTGCAGCTGGCGCTGCTGGAAAATCTGCGCCGCGTCGGTGTGCGTATCGCCCGCCGGCGCGAGGAGCGCGACGCGGCCATCGACTGGGCGGACCGTATGCTTGCGACGGCCGAAACCGAGCCCAAGCAGTTAATCCAGTTGCTGGCCAGGTTTGCCAATGCCGATGTGCCGCTGACCGCGCCGTTCGTGGAGGAGTTTTACGCCAGACTCCAGTCCCAGGGATCCGCGATGGCATTCGTGCAAACCTGGGTCGAACACAAACTGCTCGAACAGGGGGTGACCGCATCGCAGCTATCGGAGGCGGCGGGCCGAACCGCGGCGGCCAATCAGATCTCGATCGCCAACAGCATCGGCAGTCTGCGTTTCATCGGCGCCATGGACTGGAAGGATTTCGTCGAGTCACTCAGTGTCGTCGAACAGACATTGCGAGCGGACCCGATGGCAATGCATGCCGGCCAGGATTTCGCCACCCGCGACCGCTACCGGCATGTCGTCGAGGACGTGGCAAGGAGCAGTTCGTGCAGCGAACTGACGGTGGCACGCGAGGCCGTTGCGCTTGCGCAGGCGGCCGCCGCGCGCCTGGGGACCCACGATCGCAGTGCGCATGTCGGGTATTACCTGGTTGACCATGGACGGCCGAGCCTGGAGCGCGCGGTCGCCTGCCGCGTGCCATGGAAATCGCGTGTCGGCCGGGCGCTCGGGCATGTTCGCCTGACGCTTTACCTCGGCGCCATCCTGTTGCTCACGCTGCTCTCGACGGCGGGCGTGCTTTCCGTGTTCGACGGATTCGCGCCGCATGACTGGCGCTACTGGTTTTTCGCGGTCACCGGCCTGCTCGGTGGCTCGGCGCTGGCGGTCTCGCTGGTGAACCTGGTGGCCACGCTGTTCGTGCCGCCACGCGCATTGCCACGATTGGATTTCTCACAGGGCATTCCCGCCGATCACCGCACCATGGTGGTCGTTCCTACCTTGCTGGGCAGTCCGCGGGAGATCGATGATCTGCTCGAAGCCCTGGAGATACGTTATCTCGGCAATCGCGATGCCAATCTGTTCTTTGCCCTGCTGACGGATTTCCGCGACGCGCCGGAGCAGGTACAGCCCGATGACGACGCCTTGCTCGCTTACGCACGCGCCGCGGTGCAGGCGCTCAATCAGACCTACCGCGAGGATCGTGCCTGCATCTTCTATCTGTTTCACCGGCCGCGGGTGTGGAATCCGGTCGAGCGGGTATGGATGGGTCATGAGCGCAAGCGCGGCAAACTGGAGCAGTTCAACGCCCGGCTCCGAGGCGCGGCGCAAACCGCGTTCTCGGAAGTGGTCGGCGATGTTTCCATCCTCGCGTCGATCCGCTATGTCATCACCCTGGATACCGATACGCAATTGCCTCGCGATGTGGCGCGCGCCCTGGTGGGCAACATCGCCCATCCCCTCAATCGGCCGGTGTACGATGCCGGCAAGGGCCGCATTGTCGAAGGCTACGCGATCCTGCAACCACGCGCTTCGATCAGCCTGACCAGTGCCGGCCAATCCCGCTTCACGAAACTGTTCGTGGGTGAGACCGGCATCGATCCCTATACGCGCGAGGTATCGGATGTCTACCAGGATACTTTCGGGGAGGGATCGTTCATCGGCAAGGGCATCTACGATGTCGACGCCTTCCGCCGAGCCGTCGATGGACGCTTTCCTGATAATCTCATTCTCAGTCACGATCTGCTGGAAGGCGGCTATGCGCGTTCGGCACTGGTGACCGATGTCGACCTCATTGAAGAGCATCCGGCCAGTTATGCGATAGAGGCCAGCCGGCGACACCGGTGGATACGCGGCGACTGGCAACTGGCCGGTTGGCTGTTCCCGCGAGTGCCCGTACCGTCGGGATTGAACGGCTTGAAGGCGCAATCTCAACCGAATCCGCTCTCGTCCCTGTCGGTGTGGAAAATTTTCGATAACCTCCGGCGCAGCCTCGTATCACCGTCGCTATTGGCGCTGCTGGCCGGGGGCTGGCTGTTTGGTCCGGGACCGGCGTGGTTCTGGAGCCTGCTGGTCGTGGCGGTGGTGTTCCTGCCCCCTCTGTTGTCCTCTCTGATCGAACTGATGCGCAGGCCTGAGGAATGTGACTGGCAGGTGCATTTGCTCCTCACCGGCAAAACCCTCGGCCGCTCATTGACGATCGCCTTGCTGACGCTGGTCCTGCTGCCCTACGACACGCTGCTTTGCCTGGATGCGATCCTGCGCTCGGGTGTGCGCATGCTGTTTACACGGCGCGGATTGCTGCTCTGGCAACTGCCGTCCTATGCAATCCGCAACGCGCGCCGCACGCTTGCCGATTTCTTCCAAGAGATGTGGATCGCGCCGGTGCTGGCGCTGATTCTGGCACTGGTTCTGACGTTGGTATCGAACCAGGCGGAGGCGTGGCTCTATGCGGCGCCCATCCTGCTGCTGTGGCTGATATCGCCGGTCGCCGGCTGGTGGATCAGCCGGCCGCTGGTGATGCCGGCACCGGACCTGACTCTTGACCAGCGCGTGTTCCTGCGGGCGTCGGCGCGGCGAACATGGCGCTATTTCGCTGATTTCGTCGGCCCGCAGGACAACTGGCTGCCGCCTGACAACTTTCAGGAATACCCGGCGCCGGCCATCGCTTCGCGCACTTCGCCCACCAACATGGGCATGTCGCTGCTGGCGGATCTGGCGGCGGCCGATTTCGGTTATCTCACGGTCGGGGAATTCCTGCAGCGCGTCGGCAACACCCTGGCCTCGATGGAAAAGCTGGAACGCTACCGCGGTCATTTTTACAACTGGTACGACACCCGCACGCTGAAACCGCTGCACCCCCAATACGTCTCTTCGGTGGACAGCGGCAATCTGGCCGGCAGCCTGCTCACCCTGCAAGCGGGTCTGGACGAGCTGAAAGATCATCCGGTGCTGTCAGTCAACGCATTAGAAGGTCTGCAGGACAGCCTGCAAGTGTTTGCCGAGCACGCGTCCGACCCGGATCTTGCGAACAGGATCCGGTCGCTGCAGGCCACGCTGTATGCCTGCACACTGAACGGACCGCCCCAGGCACTGGCTGCCGTCGAGCACGTGTTGGACGAACACCGTGCCGCCGGGGAACTGCTTGGCTGGCTGCCGGCGGAAATCGATATCGATGGCGAACTGTATTACTGGGCGCAGGCAATCGATCGGCAATTCCGGTCGCTTCGGGATGAGCTTCGGTTCCTGGCGCCCGAATCGCAATGCCTCAGCACGATCCCGACACTGGCGGAGTTGGCCGGAGCGCGCACAAAGCTTACCGACACGTGCTCGTCAGCCGCGGCCGAGCGGATCGGCGTGATCGACGATCTGGTGGATCGTTGCCGCGCGCTGGCGGCGATGGATTTTGAATTTCTCTACGATACCTCGAGCGGCTTGCTGGCCATCGGCTTCGACGTGGGTGAGCGGCGCCGCGATCCGACCTGCTACGACCTGCTGGCATCGGAGGCACGGCTCGCCAGTTTCCTGCTGATCGCGCAGGGACAGGTTCCCCAGAAGCACTGGTTTTCGCTCGGCCGTTTGCTGACCAGCCACGGCGGCGATGTCAGCCTGATTTCGTGGAGCGGCTCGATGTTCGAGTACCTGATGCCGCAGCTGATCATGCCGATCTATCCGAATACGCTGCTGGATCAGACCTGCAAGGCCGCGGTGTCGCGCCAGATCGAATACGGCCGGCAACGCGCGGTGCCCTGGGGGATTTCCGAGTCCTGTTACAACGCCACCGACATGCACCAGGTCTACCAGTACCGCGCCTTTGGCGTGCCCGGCCTCGGCTTCAAGCGCGGCTTGGGTGATGACCTGGTCATCGCACCCTACGCCAGCGCCCTGGCGCTGACGGTGATGCCGAGGGAGGCCTGCTACAACCTGCAGACGCTGGCCGACCATGGATTCCTCGGTGCCTATGGATTCTACGAAGCGGTCGACTACACGCCATCGCGTGTGCCGCGGGGCAGGAACCACGCCATCGTGCGCACCTTCATGGCGCATCATCAGGGTATGAGCCTCCTGGCCTTTGCGCATGTCCTGCTCGGCCAGCCGATGCAGCGCCGCTTCATGTCGGATTCCCTGGCCCAGGCGACGGAATTGTTGCTGCAGGAGCGGGTGCCGAAGAAGGGCGGGCGCTTGCATCCGCACGCGGCGGAGGTGAGCGCAGCCGCGCGGCCGCCGGACGCGGAAGCCGGTGAGATCATGCGCGTGTTCACCGACCCGAACACACCGATCCCCGAGGTTCACCTGTTGTCGAACGGCTGCTACCACGTCATGGCGACCCATGCCGGCGGCAGTTACAGCCGCTGGCGTGACCTCGCCGTCACCCGCTGGCGCGAGGACACCACCACCGATTGCTGGGGAACCTTCATTTACCTGCGCGACTGCGACACGGGGCGTTACTGGTCGACCACCCATCAGCCGACCCTGCGCCGCGCCGATCATTACGAGGCGATTTTCGTGCAGGCGCGCGCCGAATACCGGCGCCGCGACCAGGCGATCGAAGCGCACACCGAGATCAGCGTTTCCCCGGAAGACGATGTCGAGATTCGTCGCGTCACGCTCACCAATCAGTCGTCGCGGCGTCGTCGCATCGAAGTAACGAGCTACGCGGAAGTGGTGCTGGCGCCGTTGAATGCCGATCTGGCGCATCGCGCTTTCAGCAATCTTTTCGTACAGACCGAAATCCTGCCCGAACTCCAGGCGATCCTGTGTACCCGGCGTCCCCGCACACCGGGCGAGCAGGTGCCATGGATGTTTCACCTGCTGGCCGTGCCGGGCGCGGTGGCTGAGGCGTCGTCCTACGAGACCGATCGCGCCCGCTTCATCGGGCGTGGCCGCACGGCGTCCAACCCGATGGCGCTTGACGACGGCGATGATGGCCCCCGGCCGTTGAATATGCGCTTGTCTGATACGCAGGGGTCGGTGCTCGATCCCATTGTGGCGATCCGCCGCATCCTGACCCTGTCGCCCGACGAGTCGGCGAGCGTGCAGATCATCTCCGGTGTCGCGGACACGCGCGAGGCCGCCTTGGCATTGCTCGAGAAATACGGCGACCGCCACTTCGTCGAGCGCGCCTTTGAAATGGCCTGGTTCCAGAGCCAGGAGGTGCTGCGCCACCTCAACGCCACGGAAGCCGATGCACAGGTATTCGGCCGTCTGGCCAGTTCTGTCATTTATGGCAATGCCCTGCGCCGGACGTCACAGGGCATCATTGCCCGCAATCGGTTAGGGCAGTCCGGGCTGTGGCGATTTGGCATCTCCGGCGATCTGCCGATCGTCCTGCTGCACATCGGCGACCTCGACCAGATCAACCTGGTCAAGCAGGTGCTGCAGGCGCATGCCTATTGGCGCATGAAGGGCCTGGCTGCCGATCTGGTGATCGTGAACGAGGATTTCTCGGGTTACCGGGCGGTGCTGCACGACCTGATCATGGGGCTGATCAACGCGGGGCCCGAAGCGCAGGTGATCGACAAACCGGGCGGGGTCTTCGTGCGCCGTGCAGATGAGCTTTCCGAGGACGAGCGGGTGCTGCTGCAGACGGTCGCCCGCATCGTCTTCAGCGGTACTGCCGAGACCCTGATCGAGCAGGTTGAGCGCCGGGTGTCGACGGAACGCATGTCGGACCGTCTGAGTCCCTCGCCGCATGCGGTGGCTGAAACGGTGTATCCGCTGGCGGCGCGCGAGCGCATTTTCAGCAACGGACTGGGCGGTTTCACCCCTGACGGACACGAATACGTCATCACCCTCGAACCCGGCCAGACCACGCCGGCGCCGTGGGTCAACGTGATCGCCAGCCCGCATATCGGCACCGTCGTCAGCGAAAGTGGCGGCGCCTATACCTGGGCGGAAAACGCGCATGAGTTCCGGCTCACTACCTGGCACAACGATCCGCTGTCCGACAGCAGCGGTGAGGCGCTCTACCTGCGCGACGAGGAAACGGGGGCGTTCTGGTCGCCGACGCCCTTGCCCGCCCGTGGCCGTTCCGGCTATGTGTGCCGGCACGGCTTCGGCTACAGCGTGTTCGAGCACTATGA
>CAYLYS010000091.1:0-7053 GCA_964388175.1 uncultured Chromatiales bacterium
GTTTTTCTGATCGGTGGCGACCTCTACGGCTTGACCGATTTCACCGCCGTGACGGTGGAGGATGTGCCTGATCGAGGGCGGCGCGTCGCGCTGACGGGGCAGCCCGTGCCGCTGCTGTATACGCCGGCGCGCGGCGCCGTGGCGCGTCTCGTCTCTGCGCTGGATTGGCGCTTTTGCGACGGCGCCCTGCTGCGGCGGCGCGCGGTGCTGCGGCGCGTACGCGCCGGGGAAATCGATGCGCGCATCGTTTTTACCATCGCGCCCGAGGTGCCGCGCATCGCCTGCGCCGTCACGCTCACTTACCGCGGCGGCCGTGCCGTGCGCTGGCTCAATCCGTGCGGACACGCGCTCGTTGCGGGAAGCGCGCCTTTCAGTCGTCGCTGCTCGGTGCGTGAAGCCGGGGTGCCGATGGCGGCAGCGCAGCCGCTGCTATCGCAAGCACTGCCCTCGTCGATACCCGGCGCCGTCGCTTACTGCCTGCCGGCGATCGATCTGGCGCCGGGCGAGACGTGGCGGGAAGTCGTGGTGGAATGGTCGCCCGAAACCCCGGTTTGACGCGGTCTTCAGGCCGGAATCACGGCGCGCCGACGCGCAGCGCTTTTTCCAATTCCAGCAGATAGAGCGCCGGGCGCAGATACCAGGTCGAGTCGCACTGACGGCGCGCGAGGTCGCGCGCCGTCATCAGCAGGATGCGTTCGCTCTTGACCAGACGCGATCCCAGCATGCCGGGGTGGCGCGCGTAATGAGCGAGCAGTTCCCGCACCGAGCGCCGGTAATGGGCGCTGTGCTCGCGTCCTTTCATCGGCGCCGTTTCCTTGTCCTCGAAGGGCAGGTGCGCGTGCTGCGGGTACGCGCGGCGGATGGTTTCGTCGTGCAGGGCGTTGCCGAGCGAGA
This sequence comes from uncultured Chromatiales bacterium, assembly GCA_964388175.1. GTDB lineage: Bacteria > Pseudomonadota > Gammaproteobacteria > SZUA-140 > SZUA-140 > JAITWN01. Next base: position 895 of record CAYLYS010000091.1, read on the forward strand.
ACGAGACGTCGAGGTTGATCAGGAAGTCGAAAACGTCGTGGTCGAGGTACGGCGTGTAGACCCTGTCGACGTGCGACAGGATGGAATAGGGAATGAGGCCGACGCCGCGCCGGGTGCGATTCCAGAAGATGTAGGATATGAGCGGATTGCGCGCGTTCCGGTGCCGCTCGAGCTCCGTGGTCATGCGCGCCACGGCCGCCGCCTCGGTCACGCGTTGGCTCAGTTCGGGACGCAGGGCGGTTTGCAGGAAATGATCCATGCCTCTCGCTTCGCGCAGCAACTGCGTGGCCAGCGCTTCCAGTCGGCCGTCGCGGAACAGCGCCATCTTCTCTTCGTTGAGCTGAAATCCTCCGGACAGCACGCTGCCGGCGAGACCGTCGTAGAGGGTGTGGGCGCGCCCTTTCAGATAAGCCGATACCGGCAGCAGCCAGGTGTGGCCGCTGCCGCAGTATTCGGTGATCTCGATGTCCTTGAGATTGGCTTTGAAGAATGACGGCGGCATGTCGATTTCGACGTGCGTGAGCTGCAGTGCGTCGCGCATCAGGCGGGCGATGCGGATGTCTTCATTGCTCGACGGCGGACGCGATTTCACCGTGACGGTGAGATCGGGCCGGTGCCCCTGCGCCAGCAGCTCGAACAGGATGTGGCGTGAGTCGCGGCCGCCGCTGATCGGCACGGTGAAGGCATCGTCCGCGGGGCGCCGCCGCGTGATCGCCTGGCGGAAGAGATCGGCGTACTGTTCCACCGCTTCATCGAAGGTCTGTGCGACGGGCGCCGTCGGCGAGGTGTCGAGCGAGCCGCCGCCGAGAGTCAGCTCTCCCCGGCTCCATCTGAGCGTGCTGCCGGGAGGCAGGGCACGGACGTGTTCGAAGGGCGTGTCTTCACCGAGAAAAAAGCCGAGGCGGAAGAAGACGGCGAGCGCGGCGTAATCGAGCGTCTTGGGGAAACGTCCGTCGAGTACGTGCGGTATCGACGGTGACAGCCGGATTTCGCCGCCGTGGCAGGCATAGAACAGTGGATAGATACCGTAGCGGTCGTTGCGCACGGTCAGGGATTCGCCGTCCCACCGCCAGGAAACGAAGATACCGTCGGGTATGCCGGCGCGTCCGGGTGCGAGACGGTGCCCGAGCAGACAGTCCGTCGTGCCCGCGACCGTGGTTTCGCCGCCCGCGAAGCGCGCGCTGAACCAGGGCCGCTCACGCGAGGAGAGGATGCCGATATCGGGTTGCTTCATGAGGCGCGCTGATCGTTGCCGGTGCGCCGGCGCAGAATACCGAACAGCGTAGGCAGGAAGGCGGCGGCGGTGGCCGGGTCTTCACGCAGGGTGGCGAAGATGGTGCGCCAGTCGAGCGGTGTGCGCTGTTTCAGCAGGTGCAGTGTGCTGGCGGTGAATGATCGCCGCGAGTCGGCGAGATGGTTTGCCACATGCCGTCGCTGTGCCGGCGACAGCGCGATTTCGGCGAGAATGCACTTGGACAGCCTGATATAGCTCGACAGCAGGCGCAGCGAGGTGGGCGATCCCCATTGCGATTTATCGAAGATGTTCACCCCTTCGCCCTCCTCGGCATAGAGCCTGGGCGAGAAGGCGACGCGCTGCAGATGCTGTCCCAGCGTCAGCTTGAAGAGGCGGTCCTGGCCATTGAACAGCGCGGGGTTGAAGCGCACGCTCGGAAAGCGATCGAAGCGATAGGCGAGCGTGGTCGGGCCGATGATGCTGCTGCGCCGCACCAGCAGATCGAAGAAATTGCCGCGGTATTCGTATATATCGCGTGCGGCGTCGACGGACGGATGTTCCGCCGCGCGGATATTGAGGGCGTCGGAAGCATCCCATTCGAAGCGCGTCCTGTCGATGCCGGTACGGGTGCTGTTGCCGATGAAAAGATCATAGCCCTGTTCCAGCGCGCAGACCGCGTCGGCCAGGAAGGGGCCGGTCCATTGATCGTCGGAATCGAGAAAGGTGACGAAGCGGGTGCCGGGCGGCACGTTGTCGAGACCCTTGTTGCGTGCGGCGCCGGGTCCGGCGTTGGGCTGATGGATCAGCAGCAGGCGATCATCCGCTGCCGGCAGGAGTTCGGCCAGCTCTTCCTGCGCCGGTACGGGCGAGGAATCGTCCACGACGATGACGAGGAAGTCCCGCGGTCCGTCCTGGTCGAGAATGGACTGCACGCACTGCCGCAGCAGTCCGCGTTCCCGCTGGTAATAGGGGATGACGATGGCGATGGACGGTGTCGTGCGATCGTTCATGGGCGAGGAGAGCGGCGGTGTGCCGGCGGCGCCGCCGATAGGGCGGCGCGTTGCACGGGTGTCTGGAGGGTTGCCCGGTTGATCAAGAGCGGGCAGTGGCGGCAGACCGGCAAACCGGGCGAGCGCTGTTACTCATCACTGATCCAACGCCCCTTCTTTTTCAGTTCGTCGATCAGCGAGCTGTCCGTGTAGCCGCCGGCGAAAGCTTCGCGGGCATAATGCTGCGCGTTGTCGAGGTCGCCCGCGCCGAGGTAGAGTAGCCCGAGTTGATGCTGTATTCTGGCGTTGCCGGGTTCCAGGCGCAGCGCCGCTTCGGTGTGCTTGATGGCGTCCTCGGTCTTGCCGACGCGCTGCAGATGGATGCCGAGCGCCAGACGGACCATGCCATCGGCGGGTCGCCACGCCGCCCCGCGCTGGAACCAGCAGATGACGCTGTAGGTGCTGCCTTCAGGATGTTCATTGCCCACCTGCACCACCAGCCGGGACATGGCGTCGAGCGCCCGATAGTGGTTGGGGAATTTGTTCAGGGTATAGGACAGATCCTGGGCGACGTATTTGCTCGCTCTGCTGTCGGTCAGGCTTTCGATTTCGGGTCTGAAATGGTAGCGCTCCACCACCGGCAGAAAACGCTCACGGGCATGAGGGTCGCGATAGTCGTGCGGTCCGGCGGGTGTCCGGACCAGGCGACCGCAGTCCGCCAGCGCCGCTTCCTGCGCGCCGAACAGCAGCAGCGCCGTGATCAGAATCAGCGGATATGAAGACAGCTTGAGCATGGGTGAACGTGTAGCAATGGCGGCGTATCATGCGCTGGCTGTGCCGGGTCGGCGCGACGGATGCTTGCTTCCGACAGGGGTTAGCGGCCTGGGGTTGAGCTTCTGAAATTATAAGATGGTGTTCGCGCGGCTGTCCACCGGGCCGGCGAACTGGCCTAAAACGCCTTTCTGCCGATACGTTGGTCACGACGCGGTCATGGACGCTACGGCGGCGCGCGGTTTTTGGAGTCATGAATACGAGTGAAGGGAAGATGAAAGGAACTCATGAGCCGCTGGTGTCGGTGATCATGCCGGCGTACAACACCGCGCGCTATATCCGCGAAGCGATCGACAGCGTGCTCGATCAGGACTATGGCAACAAGGAGCTCATCGTCATCGACGATGGCTCCACGGACGGAACGCTGGACATCGTTCGCTCCTATGGCGACCGTCTGACGCTGATTACCCAGCAGAATCAGGGTTCGGCCGTGGCCCGCAACGCGGGGCTCGCCGCCGCGCGCGGGGAGTACATCGCTTTTCTCGATTCGGATGACGTCTGGCTGCCGGGAAAGCTTGGCTTGCAGGTGCGTTATCTGCAGGATCATCCCGGCATCGGCATGATCTACGCCCGCTGGCAGGTGTGGAAGCCGGGCGCCGATGGTGGGTTTGCGCCGGCGGCGAGCTTGGTGGATGTGCACGATGGCGGCCGTTCTTCCGCCGATGCGCCGGCTATCGTCGCCGAACAATCCGGCTGGCTTTACAACCGTCTGCTGTTCACTTCCCTGCTGCATACCATTACGGTGATGGCGCGGCGCGAACTGGTGGCCGCCGTGGGCGAGTTCGACGCCGAGCTCAAGCGCGGCCAGGACTATGACTACTGGCTCAGGACTTCGCGCGTTACGGAAATCCGCCAGCTCGATCGCGTGCTCGCGCTCTATCGCGTGCACGGCGAGGGCTGCGTCAAGAAATGGCCGCACGAGAACTATGAAAAACTGGTGGTGGAAGGCGCCCTGCAACGCTGGGGCCTGGAGGGACCGACCGGTGAGCGGACGTCGGCGGCCGACATCGAGCGGCGGCTGGCCGAGATCTGCTTCAGTTTCGGTTATCACCACTACTGGGAGGGTTCGCCGCAGCTGGCGCTGCGCTCCTTCCGCGAGGCGCTGCGTCACCGGCCCTGGCATCCGGCTTCCTGGCGCTATCTCCTCATGAGTCTGCTGAAAGCCCGCACCGGCTCGTCACGACTCGCCTCGCCATCGTCCGACGCGTCGTGAAGCGCGGCGGACGACACATACCGCAGGATTCATGAAAACGTTCCGTTCCGTACTGCGTCTGCTGAGCCGTCGCGAGCGCTGGCAGATGGCGCTCATCCTTCTCTTCATGCTGCCCAATGCGTTGCTGCAGGTGGCCGGCGTTGCTTCGGTCATGCCTTTCATCGCGGTGCTCGCCCAGCCCGAGCTGGTCGAGAGCAACGCCGTGATGGCGCGCGCCTATGCCTTCCTGGGTGCGCCGCCCCTCAGCTATTTTCTCGCTCTGCTGGCCGGTGCGGCGTTGCTGCTGCTGGTGCTGAGTAATGGCCTGGCCGCCTTGACCACCTGGCTCATCGTCCGCTTCAGCTACATGCGCGTGCACAGCCTGTCGCATCGCCTGTTGTCCACCTATATCGATCAGGACTACAGCTTTTTCCTGCAACGCAATCCTTCGGATCTGACCAAGAACATCATCAACGAGGTCAATAATCTGGTGACGGGCTATCTGATGCCGATGCTGCATATGATGGCCAACGGCATCGTCGTGGCGGCGATCCTGATCATGCTGCTCGTCATCGATCCGTTGCTGGCATTGTCGGTCGGCGTTGTGCTCGGCGGCGCCTATGCCCTCATCTATGCGGTGTTCAGGGGACGGTTGCGCATCATCGGGCGCCGCCGCATGGATGCGAACGCCCGGCGTTTCAAGACCACGCATGAAACCTTCAGCGCCATCAAGGATCTCAAGGTCACCGGCCGCGAGGGTTATTATCTGAGTCGCTATGACGAGGCTTCCTATGCCTTCGCCGTCAATCAGTCGCGCCATCAGGTCATTGCCCAGTTGCCGCGCTATGCGCTGGAGTCGATCGCTTTCGGCGTCGTCCTGCTGATCGCGCTTTATCTGACGCTGGCGGAGCAGGGCATGGAAGGCGCGCTGCCCATGATCGTGCTCTATGCGATGGCCGGCTATCGGCTCATGCCCGCGCTGCAGAAACTGTTCGACAGCGCGGCCACGCTGCGTTTTTCCGCGCCGGTGGTGGAGCGGATGCAGGAGGAAATGGGGGCGGTGGAGAACACGGTCGCCGCCTTGCCGCAGCCGGCAGGCAGTGACGCGGAGACGCGCCTGCGGCTCGATCGCGGTCTGCGGCTGGAAAATATCAGTTACCGCTATCCCGGTATGCCGGCGCGGGTGCTCGACGGGGTCAGCATTTTTATCCCGTCGCGCACCACGGTCGCCTTCGTCGGCGAATCCGGCGCCGGCAAGAGCACGCTGGTGGATATCATCCTCGGTCTGCTGCATCCGGATGAGGGCAGATTGCTGGTGGACGATCGCGTGCTCGATAAGGCGCTTATTCCGGAATGGCGCCGGCACATCGGCTACGTGCCTCAGGCCATCTATCTGGCGGACGATACCTTGCGGCGCAACATCGCGCTGGGCATTCCCGAGCGCGAAATCGACGATGAAGCGATCGTCACCGCGGCCAGTACCGCCGCCATTCACGATTTCATCAGTCAGGAGCTGCCGGAGGCTTATCAGGCGATTACCGGCGACCGCGGTGTCCGCCTGAGCGGCGGCCAGCGTCAGCGCATCGGTATCGCTCGTGCGCTCTATCGCAATCCCGATCTGCTCATCCTCGACGAGGCCACCAGCGCGCTGGACGGTTCCACCGAAGCCGCGGTGATGGACGCCATCGACCGCCTCAGCGGGCAGAAGACCATCATCATGATCGCCCACCGCCTGGCCACGGTCAGAAATTGCGACTGTCTCTATTTCTTCAGCAAGGGCCGTCTGGTGGCGAGCGGCAGCTATGACGAACTGCTCGCCACCCAGCCGGAATTCCGCAGAATGGCGAGCGCCACCACTGATGGCGCCGTTGCCCATTGATCCGATCTGCCGGAGAGGCGGCGCCGGCAGCGCC
>CAYLYS010000092.1:0-7017 GCA_964388175.1 uncultured Chromatiales bacterium
GTGCGCGCCGATCACCTGGGCGATCGGCATGGGCAAGGGCTTCAAGGGCGTGTTCCAGCTGCTGCAGGACAGCGTGCAGCTGTTCAGTCCGACCCACGGCGGCCGCATCAAGACCGGCGAGATCATCGAAGGCATCGACAATCCGCGCCTCGACGAAATCCTCGGTCCGGTCGCCGCGGAGCTGCGCGAGGAAGTCGAACTGGTGCGCGGCGCCAGCCAGGAGTTCGATCTCGACGCCTACCTGCGCGGGGAGCAGACGCCGGTGTTCTTCGGTTCGGCGATCAACAATTTCGGTGTGCGCGAACTGCTCGATGCCTTCGTCGAATGGGCGCCGGCGCCGCTGCCGCGCCAGACCGTGACCCGCACGGTGAGCGCCGACGAGGAAAAGTTCTCCGGCTTCGTGTTCAAGATCCAGGCCAATATGGATCCGGCGCATCGCGACCGCATCGCTTTCCTGCGTGTGTGCTCCGGCGTCTATACCCGTGGCATGAAGCTCTACCATGTGCGCCAGGAGCGCCAGGTGCAGATCGCCAACGCCATCACCTTCATGGCCGCGGAGCGCGAGCGCACCGACGAAGCCTATCCGGGCGACATCATCGGCCTGCACAACCACGGCACCATCCGCATCGGCGACACCTTTACCCAGGGCGAGACGCTCAAGTTCACCGGTATTCCCGATTTCGCGCCTGAACTGTTCCGCCGCATCATGCTGCGCGATCCGATGAAGATGAAGGCGCTGCAGAAGGGTGTCGACCAGCTTTCCGAAGAGGGCGCGATCCGCGTGTTCCGTCCGCTGGCGAACAACGACGTCATCATCGGCGCGGTCGGCATCCTGCAGTTCGACGTCGTCGCCTGGCGCCTGAAATTCGAATACTCGGTCGAGTGCCGCTACGAGAACGTGCAGGTCTCGACCGCGCGCTGGATCCGCTGCAAGGACGACAAGAAGCTCGCCGAATTCCGCAACAAGCTGAGCGACAACCTCGCCATCGACAGCGGCGGCGAACTGGTCTACCTGGCGCCGACGCGGGTCAATCTCGATCTCACCGTGGAACGCTGGCCCGATATCGAGTTCCTGGCGACGCGCGAACACTGATCCCCGCGCGGCGCGCCTGTCTGTCGAGCCGCGGGCGGCTCGATGCGACCGACCTGCCCCCGATCTACCCCCCGATCTACCCCCCGATCTACCCCCCGATCTACCCGGGGTCTGTCTGGACCCGGCAGGCAGGCCCATCCCGCTTCCCTGTGAATGCCTTGTTTTCCAGGCGTGTTTGCATGACGATGCCGGAAGTCATGCCCGCGTGCGGCGTGCATGCCGTGATCTGATCGATTGCCAGCATCCGATCCCAGCCGAGGGGAGGCGAGAGATGGATACGCCCGCAGACCGTGACGGATATAAGAAGGCGCTCGCATCCCTGTTCGATGCCCGCACCGATTATCACCGCAGCGGGTCGCACGCCCGGGTGGCTGCTCGTCTCGTCCGGCTGGCGGCACCGCAACCGAATGAGCAGGTACTGGACCTGGCCACAGGCACCGGTTTCGTGGCGATCCCGGCTGCACGGCTCGTCGGTGCGCAGGGTATGGTCGTCGGCGTGGACATCTCCGCCGGCATGCTGAAGCAGGCGGCGGACGCTGTCGCTGCCGCAAGCCTGAGCCATGTATCCCTGCTGCAGGCGGATGCCGAATGCCTGGATTATCCTGCCGACAGCTTCGACCTCATCTTCTGCTGCAACGCCTTACCCTATATGAGCGATGTTCCCGCCGCGCTGCGGCATTGGCATTCGCTGTTGCGGCCTGGCGGTCGACTCGCATTCAATTGTTGGGCAGAGCACTCCTATGTGACGGGGCGTCTGCTGCGGATCATCGCTGCCCGCCATGGCATCCGCGTTGATGTGATCGGCGAAGATACCGGCACGCCCGAACGTTGCCGCGCCGTTCTGGCAACTGCCGGGTTTTCCCGGTCGGAAGTCATTGCAGAGCCGACGGCCGCCTACTTCCAGGCCGATCAATTGGAGACCATCCTGGAACTGGCCGTGAAGAATCCGCTTTACGGTATTGCCCCGCGCGATGCGATTCGCCTGAGCGGTCTGCGTGACGAGTACATCGCGCAAGCGCGGACGGCATCGGTCCGGAAAGCCATCGATACCGAAATGGGAGCGTACTTTGTCCTGGCGTACAAATGTCACGCGATCTCATCCGGCAAGCGAGACCTTTAAGTATCCTCATCGGCGGTTTTGGGTATATGCTGGATGAGCACATGCCGGAATGGCATGATCAAAAACCGTAACAGGAGCCCGATATGCCCGCACAGCGAATCCTGGGTCTGGTGCTTTTGGTGGTCGGTATCGTTCTGCTGATCTTCGGTTATAACGCCTCGCAATCCATCACCGAGCAATCGATGGAAACGCTCACCGGCCGCTACACGGACACCACGACGGGATACGTCATCGCCGGTGCCGCCGCGGCGGTGGCGGGCCTGGGTCTGCTGGCATTCGGCAGGCGGAAGTGACGGACGGTCCGCGTTCACCGATCGATTTCCTGCGCTTGCCTCAAAGGAGGTTCACATGCTTCGCTGGGCAGTGATTTTTCTCGTTATCGCAATCGTTGCCGCAATTTTCGGTTTTGGCGGTATCGCCGGCACGGCCACCGACATTGCGCGCGTTCTCTTTTTCATCTTCATCATCATCTTCGTCATCAGCCTGGTGATGAGTCTGGTGCGCGGCGGCAAGTAGAGACTCTGGCAGGAAAATCCACGGACAGCCGGCCTGCGCAGGCAGGGCCGGCTGTCCGGGCGGGCGTGAAGCCCCGGCATGGGTGTCCTGTTCCCTCTGCCCGATGATGAAACGGAATGACGGTTTTCTGGTGAGATACATCGAGTAAAGCGTTGCAGTAGCCGCCGCAGTGGGGCGGCGTTGATTCGCCGCGCGTCCAATCCGCCTGTGCGCGATGATGATGCCGGGCGAGGGGCTTTCGCATCGGGTTACAATGGCCCGATCTGGATGTCATGTCAGGGAGGATCGGTGCCGCTCGCTCCATTTCTGAAGTTGATGAGAAATCGTCAGCTCTTGCCCGCCATCAGAATCAATGCATGGTACAAGCCTTTCTATAAGGTTTCTTATCTGGCGGGGGCGAAGCAATGCGGTTTGCTCGATCTCCTTTCCGATGCTTCGCGGACATTCGACGACCTGGCCGATGTCTATTGTCAGGATGACAAGGCGCGCGAGGCTTTGCGGGCCTGGTTGCAACTGGGCGTTCGTCTCGGCTTCCTGAACCTGAAGGATCGCAGCTACTCCCTCAAGGGTCTGGCGCTGAAAATGGCCTTGCCCGAGAACGACGCGACGCTCGCTCTGGCGCAGGAAGTCGCCACCCTGCATCACAAGCTCATTCTCGATACGCCAGCGAAGCTGCGCGATAAGGCGCTCTGGCAACTGGAGGATCAGGATGGCGCGTTGACCGCCCGGTCTTCGCGTGCACTCGAAGTCTTTCAGCATGCGGCGATCGACGAGTCGTTCCCGAAAGCCGGCGCGGTTCGTTTGCTGGAGGTGGGCTGCGGTTCGGCTTGCTACATTCGCTACGCGGCGAAGAGAAATCCCTCGCTGCGCGCGCTGGGACTTGAATTGCAGCCTGATGTCGCCGAGCTTGCCCGCTCGAATATCAAGGAGTGGGGCTTGAGCGAACGGGTTGCGATAGAAGTCGGCGACATTCGCAACAGGCCTTCTGTCCGCGAGTTCGATATCGTCACGCTCTACAACAACATCTACTACTTTCCTGTCGATGAGCGGCCCGATCTGCTGAGGCATCTCAGGGGCTTCATCAAACCCGGCGGGTTTCTGCTGCTCACAACCTGCTGTCAGGGCGGAAACCTTGGCATCGAAGTGCTCAACCTCTGGGGAGCTGCGACCGCGACGGGTGGGCGGCTGCCGAGCGTAGCGGAGATGCAGGAACAGTTGTCGGCAGCCGGCTATGAAAATATCCGCGCCGTCAGACTGATTCCGGGCGATGGATTTTATGCATTTCGTGCGCATGTGAGTGGCTGAGACCGGAGCCCGGTCGCCACCCGAGACTCATCCAGACGTCGTCTTTCAGCATGGGAAGCGCCGCTGGCCGCTGCTGCCGGTGCCGATCCTGTATCGCTGGCTGCACTTTTCCGACAGCCGGGCAAGAGTCATCGAAGGTGAGGCCGTGGGGCAGGCACAGGCGTGAGTGCTCTACCCCCGGCGGAGCAAAGGTTTGCTCGTATCGCTTTTTCCCCTCACATCATCCGTGCGCGCATCACGCGCCATATGCGATGTCCCGCGGCAGGCTTGCGGCCCGTCTGTCGGATGAGTGCGCCATGCCGAGGTTATTCGATCCTTTCGCTTCTTCCTGGCGCTGCTCGACTCCGCCGCCGCGCAGGGGGGCGAGCGGCAGGTAGATGCTGAAGATGTCCAGGATGATCCACACGACCACCATCGCCGTGATGTAGTGCAGATTGCCGGTCATGAAGGCGAGAAAGCTGAAGTCGATGATGTTGGCGAGATAAAGCAGGTAATAGCCGGCCAGCAGCAGCGGCTGGGAACTCGCGCGCCGCTCGCAGTGCGGGCAGGTCAGTATCTTCCACTTGGCGGCGAGATACTTGTCCCAGTTGGAGAAGGCGGGTTTCTTGCAGTGCGGACAGTTGAATTGACTCATGTCGTATCCTCATCGGATTCCGGTGAAAATTGCGGCCGGCATTCCCGGCGGCTCACTTGGCGGCGCGCCGTTCCGACAGCTTGATGAGATAGGCTGTCCATTTGTCGATGTGTCCGCTGAGCGCGAGCACGAAAAACAGCGCGATGCCGATGAGAGAGCCTATGCCGCATGCCATTACCAGTTCGTTCATGATTTTCCTCCTTGCCGTATCGAAAGCGAATGTGTCGTGAGCAGGATCAAGCCCCGGTCTCAGGTCCCGGTGGACTCGGCCTTGTTCTTCCTGCCGCGCAGCTCGTCATTGCGAATATACGCGCTCAGCTTGAACTCGCCGAGGATGCCGCCGATGTTCGCGGCCTCGACCGCGAGGATGACGCACAGTCCCCAGTAGTGCAGATGCAGGTGGTAGAAGAGATCGTCGTTCCACAGCGGATCGGTGAAATAGAGATAGAGCACGCTGCCGAAGCGGACGATCAGCGGCGGCAGGCAGGCGAGCCACTTGCCGCCCTTCTCGCCGTACAGCTTTGCCACCACGTAGCCGGCGATGAACGGCACCAGGAAGACATCGAGGATCCACGGCAGGGTGAAGGTCGCCATGCCCTGGAAGATCTCGATCCTCACCCCCAGCAGCCAGTCGCCGAGGAGGTTCAGGACCGTGCCCGCGAGGACGGCAAGCGACCCGTTGATGTAGTTTCGATTCATGTCACCCCTCCGAAACCCGTATTGACCCGATGGCTTTACATTACGAGACAGTGACCAGTACACTACAGGTACACTTTGATCATTGATTGACAGTACTGTACCGGTGCCTGAGCCATGCCACTTATCAGCCTCGATCCGAACGACTCCCTGCCGCTGATCGATCAGATCGTGAACGGGATGAAAAAGCTGATCGATGAGCGCGTCATCCGGCCCGGTTCGCGCATACCGTCGATCCGCAGTTTCGCGCAGGATCACGGCATCAGCCGTTTCACCGTCGTCCAGGCCTATGACCGACTGGTGGCGATGGGCTATATGCACTCCCGGCAAGGCTCCGGTTTTTATATCTCGCCGCGCCCCACGCCGCAGGAAGCGCTGGAAGGCACCTGCAAGCCGGACAGCGCGGTGGATATCGTGTGGCTGCTGCGCAATTCGCTGGAGGATCGCGGCAGCAGGACCATGCCCGGCGCCTGGTGGCTGCCCGCGTCGTGGATGGTCGAAACGGGCATCAAGAAAAGCCTGCGCGCGCTGTCACTGCGCGACGGCGAATTCCTTACCGCCTACGGCACGCCGAGCGGCTATCTGCCGCTGCGTGAGCTGCTGCGCCACCGGCTGCTCGACATCGGCATTACCGTCGATCTGCCGCAGATCATCCTCACCTCGGGCGTTACCCACGCCATGGATCTGGTGGCGCGCTATTTCATCCGCGCGGGCGATGCCGTTCTGGTCGATGATCCGGGCTACTTCATTCTCTTCGGCGGCCTGAGATCCTTCGGCGCCAAGATCGTCGGCGTGCCGTGGAATGCCGACGGCCCCGACATCGAAGCGATGGAAGCGCTGATCAAGGAGCACCGCCCCAAGCTCTTCTTCACCAACACCATCCTGCACAACCCGACCGGGGCCACCATCAGCCAGCCCGTCGCCTACCGCATCCTGCAACTCGCCGAAAAATACGACCTCATCCTCGTCGAAGACGACATCTACGGCGACTTCCACCCTGCGACCGCCACGCGCCTCGCCACCCTCGACCAGCTCAAGCGCGTCATCTACGTCAGCAGCTTCTCCAAGTCGGTGTCGGCCAGCCTGCGCGTCGGCTATCTCGCCTGCAACCCCGAGCTCGCCGTCCATCTCTGCGACGTCAAACTGCTCACCGGCCTCACCACTTCCGAAATCAGCGAACGCCTGATGTACCAGCTCCTCACCGAAGGCCACTACCGCAAACACCTCGACAAGCTCCGAACGAAACTGCAACTGGCAAGAGGGCGCACCATCGAGCGCCTCGAAGACCTCGGCTTCACCCTCTACTGCGAACCGGCCGGCGGCATGTTCATCTGGGCGAAACGCGACGACCTCGCCAACACCGCCGAAGTCGCCAGCCGCGCCGCCGCCAAAGGCATCATGCTCGCCCCCGGCAATATGTTCCGCCCGCACCAGGAACCCTCGCCGTGGATGCGGTTCAACGTGGCGCATTGCGATGACGAGGCGACGTTCGGGTTTTTTTGAGGTGAAACAGGGGGCGTTCGGCTGATCCGAAAGTAGCATGCTGGCCATCCGGGCGGCGCGGCTGTTGTGGGTATGGGGCCGATTGCTTATTGTATTTTCCATGCTGTCTGGACGGTCGCCGTGTTGGAAGGGCTGTTGCTTGGTGGAGTA
>CAYLYS010000093.1:0-6854 GCA_964388175.1 uncultured Chromatiales bacterium
TAATCGGGCTTTGCGCATCATGCGGATGCCAGACACGATTATAATAGCAGCCGGCATGCTTCGGCGCAGGCGCGGTCCCGACGTCAGCTGCCGGGCGCGGTAATATTGAGCTTGCGCATGAGATCGTACAAGGTCGGGCGACTGACTCCCAGCAGTTCCGCCGCCTGAACGATATTGCCCTCGGTATGGTTGAGCGCGCGCTGCACCGCCTGCGCCTCGGCCTGTTCCCGCACCTGGCGCAGATTGAACGGTATCTCCGTTGCCTGCGGTGGATCGAGCTCGAGTTCCTCGGCGGTGATCTGCTGCCCCTCGGCCATGATCACCGCGCGCTTGACCCGGTTTTCCAGCTCGCGCACATTGCCCGGCCAGCGGTGATGTTCGATGGCAAGCAGCGCATCCCGGCTGAAGCCCTTGACGCGGCTGCGCAGCTGGGCAGCGAAACGGCCCAGGAATACGCGCGCCAGCAGCATCGCGTCTCCGGGCCGCTCCCGCAGCGCCGGAATCAGGATCGCAACCTCGCTGAGCCGGTAATAAAGGTCTTCGCGGAAGCGGCCGCCGGCGATCATGGTCTTGAGATCCTGATGCGTGGCGCACACCACCCGCACATCGACGGGTATCTCCTGGCGGCCGCCGACGCGCTCGACGACCCGCTCCTGCAGAAAGCGCAGCAACTTGGCCTGCAGGCTGATCGGCAGATCGCCGATCTCGTCGAGAAACAGCGTGCCCTTGTCCGCGTTCTCGATCTTGCCGGGGGTCTGGCGCACCGCACCGGTGAAAGCCCCTTTTTCGTAGCCGAACAGCTCGCTCTCGAGCAGGTTCTCCGGAATCGCGGCGCAGTTGATGGCGACGAAGCGCCCCGCCGCACGCGGACTGATCTCATGGACCGCCCGCGCCAGAATTTCCTTCCCGGTGCCGCTCTCGCCCAGCAACAGCACGGTCGCATCGGTGGGCGCGACGCGCTCCACGGTGCGGCACAGCTTGAGCATCTGCGGACTCTCGGCGATGATGCCGTCGAGCGGCGTGCTCAGACGCATCCGCGACAGGCTGCGGTTCTCCCGCTCGATCTCGTGGAGATAGCGTGCGCGCTCGACGATCACCCGCAGCACGTCGGCGTCGATGGGCTTCTGGTAGAAATCGTAAGCCCCCATGGTGATGGCCTTGAGGGCATGCTCGCGATCGTCGTTGCCGGTCACCACGATGACCTTGGTATCGGGCGCCAGCGCCAGGATTTCCTCCAGCGCGGCCAGGCCCTCGCTGGCATTGGCCGGATCGGGCGGCAGGCCGAGATCGAGCGTGATCACGGCGGGAGAAAAACGCCGCAGCGCTGCCAGCGCCGACGGGCGGTCCGCCGCGACCTGCACCTCGTAGTCCCCCAACGCCCAGCGCAGCTGGCTGGACAGGCCGAGATCATCCTCCACGATCAACAGACCGCCGCCGTTCTTACCGCTCCCCATCAGGCCACGCCCTCCTCTGACTCATCCGCTCCGCTGACCAGTATATCGGCCGCGGCCGGCGGCAGCAGAATCGTAAAGGTGGCGCCGCGTCCCGGCACGCTCTCGACCTCCATACGCCCGCCCAGCGATTGCACCACTTCCCGCGCCTCATAGACACCGATACCCATGCCGGCGTTCCCCTTGGTGGTATCGAACGGGCGGAACAGACGCGTGCGGATGAATTCCGCGTCCATGCCGATACCATCGTCGCGAATGTCGATGCGCAGCCAGCGTCCGTCGCGATCAAGAAAAATCTCGACACTCCCCGCCGCACCGGTTGCCTCCTGGGCATTCTGCACCAGATGTTCGAGCACCGCGGCGAGACGCTCGGGATCGGCCTTCACCAGCGCCGGCACGCCCGGTGCGACGTGCAAGACCGGCCTGGGCACCGATTCCGCCCGGCGCGCGACCACCTCGGCAAGACAGCGATCGAGCCGCACCGGCACCGTGGTGGGCGCCTCGAAACGCGCCTTGCGCAGTTGCGCGAGCAGGCGGTTCATCCGCCCCACGGCATTGTCGACGGTGCTGATGGCGTCTTCCATGAAAGCGGGGTTGTGCTTGTGGCGCTGGGCATTGGAAACCACCAGCGCCAATTGAGCCACCATATTCTTCAGATCGTGCACCACATAGGCCGACAGGCGGTTGAACGCTTCGAACTGGCGCGCCTGCGACAGGGCCTCGGATGCGCTGAGCAGCGCCAGATAGCTCGCCGCCTGCTGCCCTGCCGTTTTCAGCAGATCGCGGTCCTCCCAGTTGGTCTCGCGCGGCGCGCGCGGGCGTCCCAGCAGCACCAGACCGATCAGCTGCTCATGATGGCGCAGCGGAATCACCAGCCAGGCGCCGCTGTCGCCGGCGAGCCAGGCCGGAATCTGCAGCCCCGGGTAACGCTCCGGCGCCTGCGCCACCTCGTTGAGATCGATGACCCAGTTGCGGCCGCGCAGGAACACCAGCAAAGGATCTTCACCGCCGATGACTTCCACCGGCGGCGCGCGGTTCCAATCCGCGACATAGACGAACGCGCTGTCCCTGTCCTCGCCGCGCATCCACAGCCGGCCATTGGTGCTGTCGACGATCTGCGCCAGCGCCTGGATCACGCGCTGGCGCACCTGCGGCCCCGGCTCCCCCTCCGCCAGCGTGCCGATGAAGCGCAGCCACTCATCCCGATAATCGTATTTGTAATTGTAGAAATGCTTGCTGAGAAAAACCTTGATGCGCGCGCGCACCTGTCCGGAAAAGAGCAGCGCCAGCAAGCCCAGGGCGCTGGCGAACAGCAGGACCGCCTGCGCCGCCGTCCCCCACTCGCCGCCGTACAGACGGATGTAATAACCACTCGCCGCCATCACCAGCAGCAGCAGACCGGTGCCGAACAGGGTCGCACCGTAGAACATGAAGCGCCGCGAGATGAAAACGTCGAGCGACCACTGCGGATTGCGCGCCGCCGACACGGCGATCAGCGGAGCGACCATGGCGTTGACGGCGCCGCGCGCATTCCACAGATCATCATTGAGCTGCAGGAACATCAGTCCATCGGCATAAAGGATCAGGTCGTAGACGAACATGCCGCCGACCGCCAGGCAAAGGAATTTCAGCGCCCAGCGCTGGGCGGCATCGGCGTTGCGGTAAAGCTGCTCGACGAGGATCAGACCGACCAGGGACAGCAGCAACAGTCCCATGACCCGGTACTCGACCACCATCCCGGGCAGCAGCTGCGTGGCGCCGACGACGGGCAACAAGCCCGCAGCCAGCACCAGCAGCCATAACACATGGATCAGGTAACGCGCGCGCCAGATCGAGGTATTGCGGAAACCGAAGCTGAGCAGTTTGATGAGGAAGGCCAGCCAGGCAGCATCGCGCAGCACCTCGACGGCGTACAGCGCCTGGAACGGCACCGTGACGTCGGCGCGCGCGGCATAGGCAAGGGTCATGCACCAGACGAAGCTGGCGAGCACTGCGGTCACCAGCAGGGCGCCCTGCAGACGTCCGCGCCAACTGGTGACAAGCACGATCGCCAGCGCCAGAAACAGCAGACCGCCGGTCAGATAACTTATGACACCGATATTGAACATGGTCGCCCGGGTGCTACTTACGACGTCGGCTGATCACGACACCCGGCACACGCAGCGCGCCGGGCCGCATACGTCATCCGGACCTAGCGCGCGCCTTTTTTCAGGAATACCGCCTGGGCCGTTTGCAGCAGGATGACGAGATCGAGAAATATACTGTAGTTTTTGACGTAATACAGATCGTACTGCAGTTTTTCTTTCGCGTCCTGCTCCGAAGCGCCGTAGGGGTAGCAGATTTGCGCCCAGCCGGTGATGCCCGGCTTGACGCGATGGCGCTCAGCGTAATAAAGGATGCCGTCGGACAGCACGCGGACGAATTCCGGCCGCTCGGGACGCGGGCCGACGAAGCTCATGTCCCCGCGCAGCACATTGAACAGCTGCGGCAATTCATCGATGCGGTATTTGCGCAGGATGCCGCCCACACGGGTAATGCGCGCGTCGTTCTTCTGCGCCCACTGGGGCGACCCGTCCTTTTCCGCATCCACCGTCATGCTGCGGAATTTGAGCACCTGGAACGTGGCGCCATGCTCGCCGACGCGCTCCTGCCGATAGAGAATGGGACCGCGTCCGCGCCCCTCGATCAGGATGGCGAACACCACCAGCAGCATGACCGGCCACGCCAAGGCGAGCAGGAGCAGGCTCGCCGACACATCGAAAATACGCTTCCACACCGCGCGCAGCATGCCGTGATGGAAGCCTTCCGAGAAAATCAGCCAGCTCGGATTCAATCCCTCCAGCAGCACCTTCCCGCACTGCCGCTCGATGAAGGTCAGCAGATCGGACACCTCGATGCCGATCAGCCGGCATTCGACGATCTCCTTGATCGGAAAATTACGCCGCCGGTCGTCCACCGCCACGATGAGCTCCTGCACGCGGTGGCGGCGAACGATCTCGTGCAGCGGCTCGGTGTGCTCGATGACCTTGCCGCCGACCTGGGGCTGATCGTCCGACAGGCTGATATAGCCGACGATGGCGATGCCGCGCCGGTCCGACTTTCTGCGCATGACGCGATCGATGACGCCGGCGCGGTTGCCGGCGCCGAGCACCAGGATGCGCTTCTTCAGCGTATCCATGGTGGCGATACGCTGGAAAGCCAGGCGTATGCCGATGATGGCGAGCGCGGACAGAACGAGCACCAGCGCGAGCGCGCCGCGGCCGATGAACAGCTTGGGGAACAGGTAAAACAGCAGCACGAGCACCAGCAGCCCCATCGCGAAGCTGACCAGGATGCGCATCATGATCTCGGAGGTGGTATCGCGGAAATGGCGGCTGTACAGGCCCATGGTGGTCATGGCGCCGAGTATCGCCAACGCGTACAGCACCGATTTGTTGAGCAGCGGCTCCACGTCGCGCAGGCTGGCGCCGTCCTCGGCGCCGAAACCGAAGCGCAGATAAACGCCGCCGTAAAAACTCGCGATCAGCGCGAACAATTCCAGCGCCGCCAGCACCACCAGAGCGCGTGGAACGTAATGACCAAAGACACGAACCATATTACCGCCCGATGATCGAATCAGCGGCGCCGGGCCGGCGCCGGCTCACATTGTTTGATGGAATGCGGCCCGATGCCGCAGCGCGGACAGGCGTGAAAGACGAGCCTCGATCCGCTTCCGGGCAAACCGCCCCCGGACATTCCATTCTCGCCCGGCATGATGACATTTTCCCGCGCCTGGCATCCGCCTCGCCTGAACATCGTCAGATTGCCCGGATTTCTTTAACCATGGGCACTTAGCGCGCCCGAATTGCAGTTGGGTCGTACCGGGATCGCACCCCTGTCACGCCCCTATCACACCTGGATGTCACCAGCGCGGCAAGGTATCATACTCCGCTCGACAATGCCGCTATATCCGCTATACCCAGCATCTCCAACAGGAAAAACGTCGTGAAAATCTCAATTTTTGGATCCGGCTACGTCGGACTCGTCACCGGAGCCTGCCTCGCCGAAGTCGGCAACGACGTGCTGTGCGTCGACATCGACGAACGCAAGATCGCGATGCTCAAGAACGGGCAGGTACCGATCTACGAACCCGGTCTCGCCGACATGGTCAGCCACAACGCCAAGACCGGGCGATTGTCGTTCACCACCGACGTGACGGCCGGCGTCGCGCACGGCCTGTTCCAATTCATCGCCGTGGGCACCCCGCCCGGAGAAGACGGCTCGGCGGATCTGCAGCATGTGCTCGATGTCGCCCGCAAGATCGGCCAGCATATCAGCGAATACCGCATCGTCGTCAACAAATCCACCGTCCCCGTCGGCACCGCGGATCGCGTCAAGGAAACGATACAGGGCATGCTCGCCCAGCGCGGCGCACAGTTCGAGTTCGACGTGGTCTCCAACCCCGAATTCCTCAAGGAAGGCGCCGCCATCGATGACTTCATGCGTCCCGACCGCATCATCATCGGCACCGACAATCCGCGCACGACGGAGCTGCTGCGGGCGCTCTACGCGCCTTTCAACCGCAATCACGAACGGCTGATCAGCATGGACATCCGCTCGGCGGAGCTGACCAAGTATGCCGCCAACGCCATGCTCGCCACCAAGATCAGCTTCATGAACGAACTGGCCAATCTCGCCGAAAAGCTGGGCGCCGACATCGAGCAGGTGCGCACCGGCATCGGCTCCGATCCGCGCATCGGCTACCATTTCATCTACCCCGGCGTCGGCTACGGCGGCTCCTGTTTCCCCAAGGACGTCAAGGCGCTGGAGCGGACCGCGCGCCAGGTCGGCTATGAAGCCGAACTGCTGCAAGCCGTCGAAGCGGTGAATGGGCGGCAGAAAGAGGTCCTGTTCGACAAGATCAAGCGGCATTTCGGCGGTGAGCTGGAAAACCGCGTCATCGCGCTGTGGGGCCTGGCGTTCAAGCCCAACACCGACGATATGCGCGAGGCTCCCAGCCGTGTGCTGATGGAAGCCTTGTGGCGCGCCGGCGCGCGCGTGCGCGCCTACGATCCGGAGGCCGGCGAGGAAACCAGCCGCCTCTATCCGGGTCAGGCCGGGCTGACGATCTGCGCCTCGCCGGAAGAAGCGCTGGAAGGCGCCGACGCCCTGGCGCTGATCACCGAGTGGAACGAGTTCCGCAGCCCGGATTACAAGCTCATCCGCCAGCACCTGCGCCAGGCACTGGTATTCGACGGCCGCAACATCTACGACCCGGAGGTCATGGCGCACGAAGGCTTCACCTATTATTCGATAGGCCGCCATCCCGTCAACGCTTCCGGCAGCATCCCCGGCTGATTCCCCATCACCGGCGGGCGCCCGGCGGCGAATTGATGGATTTCGCCGCCGGGCGCGCCGGTGATG
>CAYLYS010000094.1:0-6647 GCA_964388175.1 uncultured Chromatiales bacterium
AGCAGATTTCCACCGCCGGCAAGGAAGCCTCCGGCACCGGCAACATGAAGCTCGCGCTCAACGGCGCGCTGACCCTCGGCACACTGGACGGCGCCAATATCGAGATTCGCCAGGCGGTGAGCGATGAGAACATCTTCATCTTCGGCCATACCGCCGACGAGATCGCGGCGCTGGGTGAGCGCTACGATCCACGCGCCTGCTACGAAGCCAACGGCGAGCTGCGCCAGGCGCTCGACATGATCCGGGATGGATTCTTTTCGTCGCGGGACAAAAATCTCTACCGCCCGCTGTGCGATACCCTGTTGACCGAGGGCGATCGCTACCGGGTTCTGGCCGATTACGCCTCCTATCTCGACTGCCAGCGCCGCGTCGCCCTGCTCTACCGTGATCCCGACGCGTGGACACGCGCCGCCGTGCTCAACGTCGCCCGCATGGGATGGTTTTCCAGCGACCGCGCCGTCGCCGAGTACGCGCGCACGATCTGGCATGCGACACCGGTGGCCGTCGTCGCGGCGGAAAGCGACACCGCACGGAGTCCCGCCGTTTGAACGCATCGTT
The DNA here is from genome assembly GCA_964388175.1 of uncultured Chromatiales bacterium. GTDB lineage: Bacteria > Pseudomonadota > Gammaproteobacteria > SZUA-140 > SZUA-140 > JAITWN01. The sequence continues at coordinate 559 of CAYLYS010000094.1, forward strand.
TCCCGCGGCGGATGCCCGCCGCCCGCTCGCCGTGCTGCTTGCCGAAGGCGCCGCCCTGCTCCGCGTGCCGCTCGATGCCGCCACCGCCGGGCGCATGCTCGATTATCTGGCGCTGCTGCAGCGCTGGAACAAGGCGTACAGCCTGACCGCGGTGCGCGATCCCGAGCAGATGGTGATCCGCCTGCTGCTCGACAGCCTGAGCGTCGCGCCTCATATCGAGGGTGGCGTCGAAGGCCGCCGCATCCTCGACGTCGGCAGCGGCCAGGGATTGCCGGGCATTCCGCTGGCGCTGGCCTTGCCGCAGAGCGAAGTGGTGCTGCTCGACAGCAACCGCAAGAAAGGCCGCTTTCTGCTCCAGGCCGTCGGTGAACTCGGTCTCGGCAATGTGGCGGTGGTGCAGTCGCGCGTGGAGGATTACGCGCCCGACCGGCTTTTCGACATCGTCGTGTCGCGCGCTTTCAGCTCCCTCGCCGATTTCGTCACCCTCGCCGGCCGCTTGTGCGCGCCGCAGGGAACGTTGCTGGCGATGAAGGGGCGCTATCCCGAGGCGGAGCTCGCGGCGGTGCCGGCGCAGTGGAAGGTCGAACGCATCGAAGCCTTGCCGGTGCCGGGGCTCGACGCCGAGCGCAATCTGGTCCGCCTGGTGCGAGCCTGAGACGCGTCGTCGTTTCTTTCCTTGTGTCGCGCCGCCGTGCCCGAGTATCTTTGCCCCTAATCTTCATCGCACCCGTTCCCAGGAAATGACCCGGATCATCGCAATAGCCAATCAGAAAGGCGGCGTCGGCAAGACCACCACCAGCGTCAATCTCGCGGCCAGCCTGGCGGCCACGCGCCGCCGCATCCTGCTGATCGATCTCGATCCGCAGGGCAACGCCACCATGGGCAGCGGCGTCGACAAGTCCAGCCTGCAGGCGACGAGCTGCGAGCTGCTGCTCGGCGAATGCGCCATCGGCGATGCCGTCGTCGGCGGTCTCGCCGCGGGCTACGCGCTGGTGCCGGCGAACGGCGATCTGACCGCCGCCGAGGTCGAGCTGATGACGCACGCCGAAAGCGAGCGCCGCCTCAAGCTGGCGCTGGAGCCGGCGCTCGCCGCCTACGATTATGTGATCATCGATTGTCCGCCGGCGCTGAACATGCTCACGCTCAACGCGCTGGTCGCGGCGCAGGGCGTGATCATTCCCATGCAGTGCGAATACTATGCGCTGGAAGGTCTGACCGCCCTGCTCGACACCATCGAGAAGATCCGCACCACGCTCAATTTCGAACTGCGCGTCGATGGCCTGCTGCGCACCATGTACGATCCGCGCAACAATCTGGCCAATGATGTTTCCGCGCAGCTGCTCGAGCATTTCCCCGAGCAGGTGTTCAACACCATCATTCCGCGCAATGTGCGCCTGGCCGAGGCGCCGAGCCATGGTCTGCCCGCGATCATGTATGATAAGCAGGCGCAGGGCGCCCGCGCCTATCTGGCGCTGGCCGGAGAGATCCTGCGCAGGGAAATGAAGGAGCGGACGTTGCCGGCGCAGTGAGCGCGGCGCGTCGGGAGAGAGAATGAATACGAAGAGAAGAGGCCTCGGGCGCGGTCTCGATGCCCTGCTCGCCGGTGGCAAGGCTGCGCCGGCGGCGCAAGCGGCGCGCGAAGATGCCGCCGCGGCGGCCGCTCCTGCGACGCCGATCCCGGCAGCCGATGCTGCATTGCCAGCCGGCCCCGTCGGCGCGCCGGGACGCACGCCGACCCTGCCCGTGGACATGCTGCGGCGCGGCCGCTATCAGCCGCGTTCCGACATGCGCACCGAGAGCCTGCAGGATCTGGCCGATTCCATCCGCGCGCAGGGCTTGGTGCAGCCGATCGCGGTGCGGCCGCTGGCCTCGGGCGGCTACGAGATCATCGCCGGCGAACGCCGCTGGCGCGCTGCGCAGCTCGCCGGCCTGCACGAAGTGCCGGTGGTGATCCAGGACGTTTCGGATCAGGCCGCCATGGCGATGGCGCTGATCGAAAACATTCAGCGCGAGAATCTCAATCCGCTCGAAGAATCGCTGGCGCTGAAGCGCCTGATCGAGGAATTCGGCATCACGCACCAGCAGGCGGCGGAGGCCGTCGGCCGCTCGCGGGCCGCGGTGTCCAATCTGCTGCGCCTCGCCGAGCTGAACGAGGACGTCAAGCAGCGCATCGAGCGCCGCGAGCTGGAAATGGGGCATGCACGCGCCCTGCTCGCGCTGCAGGGCGAGGCGCAGAGCCGCGCCGCCGAGCAGGTGGCGGCGCGCGGTCTGTCCGTGCGCGAGACCGAGCAACTGGTGCGCCGGCTGCAGGCCGAGCGCGCCGGCGCCCGCAGCGTCCCGGCGCGCGTCGATCCCGATGTGCAGCGGCTGCAGCAGGATCTATCGGAGCGCCTCGGCGCCAGCGTCGCCGTCGAGTGCAATGCCAAGGGCAAGGGCCGGCTGGTCATACACTACACCAGCCTCGATGAGCTGCAGGGCATCCTCGAACACATCAAATAGATCCGCAAATAGATCCGGCAAACCGATGCGGCAGGCCGATCGGCAAATCCGCCAGGTAAATCCGTGTCGAACCTTTTCACTTTTTTTCGCCGCTGAAGTATACTCGCGACCTTGGTTTTTCCGGCGATGCGATATGCAGCGGCACAAAGGCGGCGATATCCTCCTGATGGGAAGCGGGACGATCCTCACCTCCATGATCCTGTCGGGATTGCTGTTGGGATATCTTGCTGATTACTGGCTGGATAGCCGTCCGCTCTTTATGCTAGTATGTGCCGGCCTTGGCGCGGTCGGGGGCTTCCTGAGAATATATAACCTTTTGAGCAGGATCGGTTAATTGCCGAATCCCGCTGCTCAGGTGCTGCGCGCCAGAACGCATGGGCTGATCGCCCTGCAAGGTGCTGTGGGGGGGCTGGTCGCCGCGGGTTTCTTCGTGGCGGGTGGCCGATGGGACGCACTGTCAGCGGTTTATGGCGCGTCGATCGCGATCGCGATGACGCTGTTGCTGAGTCGGAGCATTTCCCTTGCAGGCAAGGCCGAGAGCACCCAGAGCAGTCAGCTGGTGCTCTACGCGGGCGCGGCCGTGCGTTTCGTGCTGGTGCTCGTGCTGTTCGGTTTCGGGTTGGCCGGCCTCGGGCTGGCACCGCTGGCGATGGTGATCGGATTCATCGCCGTGCAGCTGGTGATGCCGCTGAGCGCTTTCATGCGCCGGGATGGGCGGACATGAATATTTCGAAAAAGAATATGGGGTTGGGGATTTGAGCGCACAAGAAAACTCCTCCGGCGCGAGTTCGGTCGAGTATATCCAGCACCACCTTACCAATCTTTGTTGGGGCGACTGCGATCCGGTCACCCATGCCGCTGCCGGTTTCTGGGCGCTGCATGTCGATACCGTGGCCATCAGCGTCCTGCTCGGCGCGCTGATCGTCGCCACCGGCTGGTGGCTCGGCAGGCGACTGTCGGCAGATACACCCTCCGGTTTCCAGAATTTCGTCGAAACCCTCATCGAATTCGTCCAGGGCCAGGTCAGGGACACGTTTCCCGGCCACAATCCGCTGATCGCGCCGCTGGCGCTCACCATATTCCTCTGGGTATGGTTGATGAACTTCATGGATCTGATACCGATCGATCTGTTGCCCGAACTGGGCAAGCTGGTCGGCATCGATTACCTCAAGGTCGTACCCACCACCGATCTCAACACCACGATGGCGATGTCGCTGTCGGTGTTCGCCCTGATCGTCTATTACAACTTCAAGGTCAAGGGCGCGGTCGGTTACCTGAAGATGTTCCTGTTCCATCCCTTCGGCAAGTTCCTGGTGCCGGTGAACATCGTCATGACCCTGATCGAAGAGCTGGCCAAGCCGCTCAGTCTCGGTTTGCGTCTGTTCGGCAACCTGTTCGCCGGTGAGCTCGTGTTCCTGCTGATCGCGCTGATCGGCGGTACGCTGGCCGTCGGCGCGGCCGCGCTGATCTGGTTTCCCCTGCAGGTCGTGCTCGACCTCGGCTGGCTGATCTTCCATCTGCTCATCATCACCCTGCAGGCATTCATCTTCATGGTGCTCACGCTGGTGTATCTGGGCATGGCTCACGTGGAAGATCACTAGCGCCGCGGGAACCCGAAAACGGCTTCAACGATTAACGATTACTGTATTCAGATATTCATTAAGGAGAAAATGCAATGACACCCGATATGATCGCTCAAATCTACGCCTATACCGCCGTCGGCGTGGGCGTCATTCTGGCTGCCGCGGGACTGGGTTCCGCCATCGGCTGGGGTCTGATCTGCGCCAAGGCGCTGGAAGGTATCGCCCGCCAGCCCGAAATGCGTCCGACCCTCATGCTGAACATGTTCATCTTCGCCGGTCTGATGGAATCCTTCCCCTTCATCATTCTGGCCTTCGCGATGTGGTTCCTGTTCGCCAACCCCTTCGTCGGCGCCCTCGGCTCGGCGCTCGGAGCGCTTTGATCGAGCGAGTGTCTTCCGGGCCATTGTCCGGATAACGCAGAGGAGCTAAGGAACATGAATATCAACGTCACCCTGTTCGCCCAGATCATCGCCTTCGTGCTGATGATCTGGTTCGTGAACCGGGTCCTGTGGGGGCCGCTGACCAAGCTGCTCGCCGAGCGCCAGAAGCGCATCGCCGACGGTCTGGCCGCGTCCGAAAAGGGCAAGCACGATCTCGAACTGTCCGAGAAGCGCGCCCGCGAAGTGCTGCAGGATGCCCGCAGCCAGGCCGCCGAGATTCTGGCTCAGTCCGAGAAGCGCGCCAGCCAGATCGTCGAGGAAGCCAAGACCGAAGCGCGTGCCCAGGGCGCGCGTCTGGTCGAGGCCGCCAAGGCTGAAATCGAGCGCGAGGCCAGCCGCACCCGCGAACAGCTTCGTACGCAGGTGTCCGCGCTTGCCGTCGCCGGCGCCAGCAAGATCATCAAGCGCGAGATCGACCGCAAGGCGCATGACGATCTGCTGAAGGACCTCGTTTCACAGATCTGACGGAATATATGGCCGAGAAAATCACCATAGCGAGACCCTACGCCCAGGCAGTCTTCGAGCTCGCGCGGGACAAGGGTACTCTGGCCGAATGGTCGCGGAAGCTGGAGCTGCTGGAGCTGGTCGTCGGCGATTCGCGCCTGGCGCCGCTGCTGGGCAATCCGCATGTTTCCAGCGATCAGCTGGTCAAGCTCATTACCGAGGTCTGTGGCGACGCGCTCGACCAGAACGCCGGTTCGCTGCTGCGTCTGCTGGCGGAAAACCGCCGTCTGACTCTCCTGCCGGAACTGCGCGTGCACTTCGAAGCGCTGCGCGCCGATGCCGAGAAGACCGTCCAGGCCGAGGTGGTCTCGGCTTTCCCGCTCGGTGACGAGCAGAAAACGGCCATCGCCAGCTCGCTCAAGCGGCGTCTCGGGCGGGAAGTCCAGTTGACGTGTACGACGGACGAGTCGCTCATCGGCGGCGCCGTGATCCGTGCCGGCGACCTCGTCATCGACGGGTCGGTGACCGCGCATGTGGACCGGCTGGCCGGGGCACTGTCCCGCTAAGCCAGATTCAAACTTTCAAGGGGAACGTCTCATGCAGTTCAACGCAGCGGAAATCAGCGAGCTCATCCGGCAACGGATAGAGAAATTCGAGCTCGTCACGGAAGCCCGGACCGAAGGTTCGGTGATCAGCGTCACCGACGGTATCGTCCGCATCCATGGTCTGAACAATGCCATGTACGGCGAGATGCTCGAATTCCCCGGCAACACCTTCGGCATGGCCCTCAACCTGGAGCGTGACTCCGTCGGTGCGGTCGTGCTCGGCTCCTATGAGCACATCACCGAAGGCGACACCGTCAAGTGCACGGGCCGCATCCTCGAGGTGCCGGTCGGCGATGCCCTGCTCGGCCGCGTCGTCAACTCGCTGGGACAGCCGATCGACGGCAAGGGCGCCATCGCCGCCAGCGGTTCCTCCCCGATCGAGAAGGTCGCGCCCGGCGTCATCGCGCGCCAGTCGGTCGATCAGCCGGTGCAGACCGGCCTCAAGGCCATCGACGCCATGGTGCCGGTCGGCCGCGGCCAGCGCGAGCTGATCATCGGCGACCGCCAGACCGGCAAGA
>CAYLYS010000095.1:696-6104 GCA_964388175.1 uncultured Chromatiales bacterium
GGACAGCGGATTGTTCTGGTCCATGAACTGCGACAGCTGGCTGGAACCGAAGAACTCCTTGATCACCGCCGTCACCGGCTTGGCATTGATCATTTCCTGCGGCATCAGATTCTCGGACTCGGCCAGCGCCAGGCGCTCGCGCACGGCGCGCTCGACGCGCACCAGACCGACGCGGAACTGGTTCTCGACCATTTCACCGACGCAGCGAATGCGACGATTGCCGAGATGGTCGATATCGTCCACGGTACCGACGCCGTTCTTGATCGCGATCAGCACCTTCAACGCGCTGATGATGTCCGAACCTTCGCCCAGCTCGGCCTGCAGACGCTTGGAATCCTCGTCGTCGCGGCTGCTGAAATAGAGCGAATCGTAGAGTATGCCCGGGCCGGTGATGGTGTCGCGCTGCACGCGGCGGTTGAACTTCATGCGGCCGACGGCGGACAGATCGTAGCGGTCCTGGTTGAAGAACAGATTGAAGAACAGCATCTCCGCCGCGTCCTTGGTCGGCGGTTCGCCCGGACGCATCATGCGATAGATGTCGACCAGCGCATCGAGCTGCGTGCGCGTCTGGTCGATGCGCAGCGTCTCGGACATATAGGCGCCGCGATCGAGTTCATTGGTGTAGAGCGTGCGGATCTCCTGCAACCCGGCTTCCTGCACCTTGTCGATCAGGTCGGCGGTGAGCTCGGCATTGGCTTCGGCGATGACCTCGCCGGTGCTTTCATCGACCAGATCATGCGCCAGCGTCTTGCCGATCAGGTATTCGCGCGGCACCGCGATGGTGTTCATGCCCTGCGCTTCCATCTCGCGCACATGGCGCGCGGTGATGCGGCGTCCGGCCTCGACGATGACCTTGCTCTTCGGGCCCTTGATATCGAACAGCAGCGTTTCGCCGCGCAGGCGCTCGGGCACCAGTTCGAGCTTGATGCCATCCTTGCTGAAATGGAAGGTGTTGAGATCGAAGAACAGCTCCAGCATTTGCTGGTTGCTGTAGCCGAGCGCGCGCAGCAGCACGGTGACCGGCAGCTTGCGGCGACGGTCGATGCGCACGAACACGCAGTCGATCGGATCGAATTCGAAGTCGAGCCAGGAGCCGCGATAGGGAATGATGCGGGCGGAATAGAGCACCTTGCCCGAGGAATGGGTCTTGCCCTTGTCGTGATCGTAGAACACGCCGGGCGAGCGGTGCAGCTGCGACACCACGACGCGCTCGGTACCATTGATGACGAAGGTGCCGTTGTCGGTCATGAGCGGAATTTCGCCCATGTACACTTCCTGCTCGCGGATATCCTTGACCGGACGCGCGCCGGCGGGCGCATCGCGATCATAGATGACCAGGCGCACTCTGACCTTCAGCGGTACGGAATAGGTAACGCCACGGAGCTGACACTCCTTGACGTCGAAAACAGGCTCTCCCAGCTCGTAGCTGACATACTCGAGGGCGGCATTGCCCGAGTAGCTGACGATGGGGAATACGGAACGGAAGGCGGCCTCGAGGCCCTTGTCCTCCCGCCGGTCCGGAGCCGCTCCTTCCTGAAGAAAAGCGCGATAGGAATCGAGCTGCGTCGCGAGGAGATAGGGCACTTGCAGCACGCTCGGGCGCTTGCCAAAGTCCTTGCGAATGCTTTTCTTTTCTGTGTAGGAGTACGGCATCGGGAATCCTCAAGATTGATTAGAGACCAGTCTCTCCAGGCACGATGGTTCGCCGTTCGGGATACCGGACTGCAAAGCAAAAACAGCCCTCGATCCAGGGACATTCCTGTCCCCGGATCGGGAGCCCACAACTGTGACCTGCCAGACCTTCAGAAGTTCGCTTACTTGAGCTCAACCGAAGCGCCAGCCTCCTCGAGTTGCTTCTTCATGCTTTCAGCATCCGCCTTGGAAACCGCTTCCTTGACGGTCGACGGCACGCCTTCCACCAGGTCCTTGGCTTCCTTCAGGCCCAGGCCGGTGATGGCACGGATGGTCTTGATGACGTTGACCTTGTTCTCGCCAAAGCCCTTCAGGATGACGTCGAATTCGGTCTGTTCCTCGACAACGGCGGCAGCGCCTGCGGGGGCCGCAACGGCAACAGCGGCGGCAGCGGCGGAAACGCCGAACTTGTCTTCCATCGCCTTGATCAGGTCGACGACTTCCAGCACGGTCATGTTGGAAATGGTGTCGAGAATTTCTTGGGTGCTAACAGCCATGGATCTATGCTCCTAAAAACGATTCTTGAATGATTGGAAACCGATGGGATCAGGCCGCCTGCTTCTGGTCGCGGATAGCGGCGACGGTGCGGGCAAGCTTGTTCGCCGGCTCGGCCAGCGTGCGGACGAACTTGCTGATCGGGGCCTGAATCGTGCCCATCAGCATGCTGATCGCCTCGTCTCTCGACGGCAGTGTGGCCAAGCGCTTGGCGTCTTCCGCAGTCAGCAGCCTGCCTGGCAGCGCGACGACCCTGATGACGAGCTTGTCGTGTTCCTTGGCAAACTCGGTCATCACCCGCGCGGCGGCGCCCGGCTCGTCCGTGGACAGCGCGAGCACCAGCGGTCCGGTAAGCGCATCCTGCATGCAGGCGAATCCGGTATCCGCAACGGCGCGGCGGGCCAGCGTATTCTTCACCACGCGCAGATACACGCCGGCCTGGCGTGCCCTATTGCGCAGCTTGGTCATCTGCCCCACGGTAAGACCGCTGTACTCGGCCGCTATCGCAGACTGCGCGACAGCCGCACGAGCGGCGACATCGGCGACGATGGCCTTCTTTTCTTCAAATGAAAGCAAACGTTCACCCTCTTGGTCGATCCTGCGCGGGTCCGTTTCACCGGATTCCGACAGGACGGGTTCAACTCCCGGGTTCAACTCCAGGACGCCGCCAACATCGAATATGCAGGCGTCCCACCTACGGTGACCGTCACAGCATTCTGTTTCGGAGGCACCGTCTGCGCAGGCGGCAATCAGTGACGACTCGCCATTAAGTCCGGATGCCTTGCGGCAACCGGTCGCCTGCGGTCTTCGACGACCCCGCACGCCGATGGCGTGCGGGGCAGCCCAAAGCCTGTATCGATCAGAGCGACAGTGTCGACTGATCGACCGTCAATCCCGGTCCCATCGTGGTGGAAACCGAGATTTTCTTCAGATATACACCCTTCGCCGTGCTGGGCTTGGAGCGGTTCAGCGCCGAGATCAGCGTGCCGAGGTTTTCGCGCAACGCGGCGACGGAAAAATCCGCCTTGCCGATGCTGCAGTGCACCACGCCACCCTTGTCGGCGCGGTACTGCACCTGACCGGCCTTGGCGTTGTTGACCGCCGTGACGACGTCCGCCGTGACCGTGCCCACCTTGGGGTTGGGCATCAAGCCGCGCGGGCCGAGGATCTGGCCGAGTTGGCCGACCACACGCATGGCATCAGGCGTGGCGATGGCGATGTCGAAATCGATGGTGCCGGCCTTGATGGTGGCGGCGAGATCGTCGAAACCGACGATGTCCGCACCAGCGGCCCGCGCCGCATCGGCCTTCTCGCCCTGGGCGAAGACCGCGACACGCACCGACTTGCCGGTACCGTTCGGCAGCACGGTCGAACCACGCACCACCTGGTCGGATTTGCGCGCGTCGATGCCGAGATTGACGCTGACATCGACCGATTCGTTGAACTTCACCTTGGACAGATCCTTCAGCAGCGCCAGCGCTTCATCGAGCGGGTACTGCTTGAACGGATCGATCTTGGTACGGATCTCCTGAAGACGCTTGCTCAGTTTGGCCATGATTACACCTCCGTCTCGAGACCCATGCTGCGCGCGCTGCCGGCGATGGTACGCACGGCGGCATCCAGATCGGCAGCGGTCAGATCGGGCATCTTGGCACGGGCGATTTCCTCGAGCTGGGCGCGCGTGACCTTGCCGACCTTGTTGCTGTTCGGCGTAGCGCTGCCGGACTCGATGCCGACGGCTTTCTTCAGCAGCACGGTGGCGGGCGGCGTCTTGGTGATGAAGGTAAAGCTGCGGTCGCTGTAGACGGTGATAACCACCGGCAGCGGCAGACCCGGCTCGACACTCTGCGTCTGGGCGTTGAACGCCTTGCAGAACTCCATGATGTTGACACCGCGCTGACCGAGCGCGGGGCCGACCGGCGGGCTCGGATTGGCCTTGCCGGCAGGAATCTGAAGCTTGATGTAAGCTTCGACTTTCTTTGCCATGATTCAATCTCCCGGGTGCAAGCGCCGCATCGCGGCTCCCCGTGCCAAGTTAAGTAAACAGGACGAAAACAGACTGCGAAAAACGTACTAGCTCTTCTCTACCTGCGCGAACTCGAGCTCCACCGGCGTGGAACGCCCGAAGATGGTGACCGCCACGCGCAGACGGCTCTTTTCGTAATTGACTTCCTCGACCACGCCGCTGAAATCGGCGAAGGGACCGTCGATGACGCGCACCACTTCGCCCGGCTCGAACAGCACCTTCGGCTTCGGCTTCTCGACCCCCTCCTGGATGCGATCCATGATCTGCATCGCCTCCTTGTCGGAGATCGGCGCCGGGCGGTCGGAGGTGCCGCCGATGAAGCCCATGACCTTGGGCACTTCCTTGACCAGATGCCAGGTGGCTTCGTCCATTTCCATCTGGATCAGGACATAACCGGGGAAAAATTTGCGGTCGCTGCGGCGCTTCTGTCCGCCGCGCATTTCCACCACTTCTTCGGTCGGCACCAGGATGTCGCCGAAACGCTCGACCATGCCGCTGTGGGCGATGCGCTCCTTGAGCGAGCGGATTGCCTGCTGTTCGTAGCCCGAATAAACGTGGACCACGTACCAACGCTTCTTCGGGGTATCCGTGTCTGCTTTAGCCATCGCCCTCAGCCTCCCCCGCCCATCACCAGCTTGACGACCCATGTCAGGATCGAGTCGAACAACCAAAGAATCAATGCGATGATCACGACCATGACCATGACCATGAGCGTGCTCTGGGTCGTTTCCTTGCGTGTCGGCCAGACGACCTTGCGCACCTCGGTGCGCGCCTCGCCGATATAGGCGAAGGTATGTCGTCCGGGTGTCGTCTGGTAAAAAACCGCAGCGGCGACAGCGCCGGCTACCAGCAGACCGAGGACACGAAACAGCAGCGGCTGATTGCCATAGTAATAGAACGCAAGCAGCGCGCCGACGACGATCAGCGCCGCGAGCAAAAATTTGATCTTGTCTGCCATTTCTCAGTGCTGCCCAATGGCAGGCCAGGAGGGAATCGAACCCCCAACCTGCGGTTTTGGAGACCGCCGCTCTGCCAATTGAGCTACTGGCCTATAACCTTCCGATGCATACCGGCCGCAGCCGTCCGCATCTCCTCTTTCGCTACCCGAACAGGAATGGGCGGTGATTCACCGCCCGCATCCCCTTACTTAATGACTTTGGTAACGACGCCGGCGCCGACCGTGCGGCCGCCCTCG
>CAYLYS010000096.1:0-6005 GCA_964388175.1 uncultured Chromatiales bacterium
AACCGCCGACCTCTTGCATGCCATGCAAGCGCTCTCCCAGCTGAGCTATAGCCCCGCCCGAACGAAGGCGCACTTTAAGCCAAGCCTTCGCGGCTGTCAAGAAAATCACCGGCAAGAAAACGCCTTTGGCTCTCGCGATCAAGGGCTTACAGGCAAAACGCCGTCACCCGCCGGGCACAGCCGCCTTGGCCCAGGTGTCGCGCAGCGTGACAACGCGATTGAACACCGGCCCACTTTCCGCAGCGCCCGCTTCGCGCACGAAATAGCCTTCGCGCTCGAACTGGAAGCGCTCCTCCGGCTGCGCATCGCCGAGCGCTGGTTCGAGCACGCTGTCGCCGAGTACGCGCAGCGAATCGGGATTGATGTAATCGGTGAAATCCTTGCCTTCTTCCTTCGCCGCATCGGGCAAGGGATGGTTGAACAGCCGATCGTAGAGCCGCACTTCGGCGCGCACGCCGCGGCGCGCCGACACCCAGTGGATCACGCCCTTCACCTTGCGTCCCTGCGGATCGGCGCCGAGTGTGGCCGGATCGTAGCTGCAGCGCAGCCCGACGATGCGCCCATCCTCTTTGATCACTTCCTCGCAGCGGATGACGTAACCGTAGCGCAGCCGTACCTCGCCGCCCGGCACCAGGCGCTTGAAGCCCTTCGGCGGCTGCTCCATGAAGTCTTCGGCATCGATGTAGATTTCACGGCCGAAGGGAATGCGGCGCACGCCCTGCGCCGGATCCTGCGGATGGTTGGCCGCTTCCAGCGTTTCCTCGCCGTCCTCGGGATAATTGTCGATCACCACGCACAGCGGACGCAGCACCGCCATGCGGCGCGGCGCCACGGCGTTGAGTTCTTCACGGATGCAGCTTTCGAGCAGGCTCATTTCGACGACGTTGTCGGAGCGGGTGACGCCGATGCGGGCGCAGAATTCACGGATCGCGCCCGGCGTGTAGCCGCGCCGGCGCAGCCCGGCGAGCGTCGCCATGCGCGGATCGTCCCAGCCGGCAACGCGGCCTTCCTCCACCAGCCGGGTGAGGCGGCGCTTGCTCATCACCGTGTACTGCAGATTGAGCCGGGAGAATTCGATCTGCTGCGGATGGCAGGGCACCGACACATGATCGAGCATCCAATCGTAGAGCGGCCGGTGATCCTCGAACTCCAGCGTGCACAGGGAATGCGTGATGCCTTCCAGCGCATCGGAAATGGGATGGGTGTAGTCGTAGGTCGGATAGATGCACCAGGCGTCGCCGGTGTGATGATGGGGCACGCCGCGGCGGATGCGGTACAAGGCCGGATCGCGCATGTTGATATTGGGCGAGGCCATGTCGATCTTGGCGCGCAGCACGCGCGCGCCGTCCGGGAACTCGCCCGCGCGCATGCGGGCGAAGAGATCGAGGTTCTCTTCCACGCCGCGGTCGCGCCAGGGGCTGTTGCGGCCGGGCTCGGTCAGCGTGCCGCGGTACGCGCGGATCTCCTCGGCACTGAGGTCGCAGACGAAGGCGAGGCCCTTGCCGATCAGCTCGCGCGCGAACTCGTACAGCTGCCCGAAATAGTCCGAAGCATAGAACAGGCGATCGTCCCAGTCGTAGCCGAGCCAGCGCACGTCGCGCTGGATGGCCTCGACGAACTCCTGGTTTTCCTTGCTCGGATTGGTGTCATCGAAACGCAGATTGCAGCTGCCGTGGTAATCCTCGGCAACGCCGAAATTGAGGCAGATCGACTTGGCATGGCCGATGTGCAGATAGCCGTTGGGCTCGGGCGGGAAACGCGTGGCGACACGCCCGCCCCAGCGTCCGGCCGCGATATCGGCGGCGATGATCTGGCTGATGAAATGACGCGGCCTTTCCTCCGCTGCCGCACCCGCGTTGTCGTCTCGCACGCTCATGATATGCCTATCGTCCCGCCTCTATCCATGCCAGCGCCCGATCGAGCCGGCGCAGCGCCGTTTCGCGGCCGAGCAGTTCCAGCGTCACGTCGATGCCGGGCGATGCGGCGCGTCCGCACACCGCCACACGCAGCGGCTGCGCCACCTTGCCGAGCTTGAGATCCAGGGTTTCGGCAACGGCAAGCAGCGCGGCGTGCAGACTCTCGGCGCCCCACCCTTGCAGCCCCGCCAGCGCGGCGCGCACCTGCGCCAGCGGCGCGGCGGCTTCCGCGGTGAGGTGCTTGCGCGCGGCATCAGGCTCGTAGTCGTCGAAATCGCGGTAGAAGAAAGCACTGATCTCCGCCATCTCCTTCAGCGTCTTGGCGCGCTCGCGCTGCAGCTCGATCACGCGCAGGATGTCGGGCCCCTGCGCCGGATCGATGCCGATGCAGCCGAACTGCCAGGCAAGCGGCGCGGCGAGATGAGCAGGCGCGCTTTCCTTGATGTAGTGCTGGTTGATCCACAGCAGCTTGGAGACGTTGAAAGCGGCGGCGGAATTGTTGACCTCGTGCACGTCGAACAGCGTCACCATCTCGTCCAGGCTGAAGATCTCGCGGTCGCCCTGCGACCAGCCGAGGCGCACCAGATAATTGAGCAGCGCTTCCGGCAGGATGCCGTCGTCGCGATAGGCCATCACGCTCATCGCGCCATGGCGCTTCGACAAACGCTTGCCGTCCTCGCCGAGAATCATTGGCACGTGGGCATAGGCCGGCAGTTCGGCGCCGAGCGCGCGCAGGATGTTGATCTGGCGCGGCGTGTTGTTGATATGGTCGTCGCCGCGGATGACATGGGTGATGCGCATGTCGTAATCGTCGACGACGACGGTGAAATTGTAGGTCGGGCTGCCGTCCGAGCGCGCGATGATCAGGTCGTCGAGCTCGGCGTTGGCGAACACGATGCGGCCGCGGATCAGATCGTCCACCACCACCGAGCCGTCCGGCGGATTGACGAAGCGCACCACCGGACTGATACCCGCCGGCGGCGGACCACTGCGATGGCGGCACAGGCCGTCATAGCGCGGCTTTTCCTTGCGCACCATCTGCTCCTCGCGCAGGGTGTCGAGACGCTCCCGGGAACAATAGCAGTGATAGGCCTTGCCCTCGGCGAGCAGGCGGTCGATGACCTCGCGGTAGCGGTCCATGCGCTCGCTCTGGGCGAACGGACCTTCGTCGTAGTGCAGGCCGAGCCAGGCCATGCCCTCAAGGATGGCATCGACTGACTCGCGGGTGGAACGTTCGAGGTCGGTATCCTCGATGCGCAGGATGAAAGTGCCGCCATGGCGGCGCGCATGCAGCCAGCTGAACAAAGCGGTGCGGGCCCCGCCGATGTGCAGATAGCCAGTCGGACTGGGGGCAAAACGTGTACGGATGGTCATGGGATTCCCGAAATGACGCGCAAGCGGGATATTCTAGCAGGACCGCCCGGGAATATGGACGCGCCGCACTTCATTGACGCCCCGCGGCGAAGCCCTTAGAATCCCCGGTTCCGCACGCGGGCGATTAGCTCAGTGGTAGAGCACTGCCTTCACACGGCAGGGGTCGCAAGTTCGAACCTTGCATCGCCCACCATTTCCGCACGACAACTTACACGGCCAGCATTGCCGGCGCCGAATCCGAAGCGTGACCGGATCGTGCATCCGGCGCCAATCGCGCAACTGCCGCCCGCACATTCTCAGGTGCCAGGTGCGCATACCGCATGTCTCGTCTTGATGTCCGAGTGACGCAGCAACCCATGATCTCAGAAAGGGGAACGCTCATCTGCACTAAGCGGCGGCCCAGGTATGCCGCAGATCATGAATAGGGAAATCCTCAACCCCCGCGAGCCGACGGGCCGCCGCTAAACTCTTTTCACCTGGGCGACACGCTACTCCAAGATGGAGACCGTCAGGCATGACGCGAGCACCTTGCGGGTCGATCTGTAAACACCCTGGTCAGCTCGCGCCCAGAATCATCCATCAGGGTCATCCATTCAGAACAGATCAGACCCCGGAACGAAAAACTTTCCATACGGACAAACAGCCCCGTTCTGGGGCGACCCGCTCCATCCTGGAGCAGACGATGCAGCCATCAGGTCCGCTCCGGGAACAAGCAACCCCACCGACACGAACATTGTTTTCATAACCATATCAAACACTTGAAATCCATCTGCGCGCGTCTTTCAACGGCTGGCACGAATTTAGCGTAAGGGCGATTACAGCAGCACTAATCATGCTGCAGCCCACAATTCAACGAAGCAGGCAAAGGCGCCCGGACCACAAGGTCTCGGGCGCTTTTTTTTCGCCGCCACGATGGCCCTTGGCCGGGAGCGATTGTAATGATTTCATCCAGCACGCCCGCGACACCGCGCACTCTGCTCATCATCGGCAATGGCATGGTTGGCCACCATTGCGTCGAGCAACTGGTCACGCTGGGTGCGCTGAATCACTACCGCATTCATGTATTCGGCGCGGAAGCGGTGCGCGCCTACGACCGCGTGCATCTCTCCGAATATTTTTCCGGTCGCGATGCCGAGTCGCTGGCCCTGGGCGACGCCGCGCTCTACCGTCAGCCCGGCATCACGCTGCATCTGGGTCTGCCGGTGCTCGAAATCGATCGCGCGCGCAAGGAGGTCGTCACCGCTGCGTGTCGCATGGCCTACGACACGCTGGTGCTGGCCACCGGCTCATATCCTTTCGTGCCGGACATCGAAGGCGCCGCAGGAGATGCGCGCCTGGTCTACCGCAACCTGGAAGATCTCGACCACATCCGCACCGCGGCGCGGCAGGCCCGACGCGGTGTCGTGGTCGGCGGCGGCCTGCTCGGCCTGGAAGCGGCCAATGCGCTCGTATCGCTGGGTCTGGAATCGCATGTGGTGGAACTGGCTCCTCGCCTGATGCCGGTGCAACTCGATGACCACGGCGGCGCGGCATTGAAGGCGCGTATCGAAGCGCTGGACGTCGGCGTACACCTGGGCAAGGCGACGCGGTCCATCACGGCAGGCGATGAATTCCGCTACCGCATGCATTTCGCCGACGACGATGCGAGCGCGGATTTTCTGGAAACCGACCTGATCGTGTTTTCCGCCGGCATCCGCCCCGAAGACAAACTGGCCCGCACTTGCGGGCTCGCCATCGGTCCGCGCGGCGGCGTGGCGATCGACGACGACTGCCGCAGCTCGGATCCCGACATCTACGCCATCGGCGAATGCGCCGCCTGGAACGGCAGCACCTTCGGCCTGGTGGCGCCCGGCTATCGCATGGCCCGCCACGTCGCGGCACGGCTATGCGGCCAGGACGGCACGGGCTTCACCGGCGCCGACATGTCCACCAAGCTCAAGCTGCTCGGCGTCGACGTGGGCTCGATCGGCGATGCCCACAGTACGACATCCGGTGCGCGCAGTTACCGCTATATCGACGAGGCGACTTCCAGCTACCGGCGCCTCATCGTCTCCGCGGACGGCAAGACGGCGCTGGGCGCCGTACTGGTGGGCGACAACAGCTACTACGATACCCTGCTCCAGTATGTGCTGAACGGCTCCCGGCTGCCGGCCGATCCCGCCGGCCTCATCCTGCCGCGCAGCGAAGGCGCGCCCGCACTCGGCACCGAGGCCTTGCCCGCCGCAGCCACCATCTGTTCCTGCCACAACGTGAGCAAGGCCGCGGTCTGCGCCGCCATCGATGCCGGCTGCGGCGATCTCGCCGGCCTCAAGTCCCGCACGAAAGCGGCCACCGGCTGCGGCGGCTGCGCTGCGCTGCTGAAGCGGGTCTTCGACGGCGAGCTGGCGGCGCGCGGCGTGACCGTGGACAAAAGCCTGTGCGAGCACTTCGCCCATAGCCGGCAGGAGCTGTATCACTTCGTGCGCGTCGAGCGCATCGAAACGTTCGAGGAACTGCTGGCCCGCCACGGCAAGGGCCATATCGGCTGCGATATCTGCAAGCCGGTAGTCGGTTCCATTCTGGCTTCCTGCTGGAACCAGCCCATACAGGATCCGGCGCTGGTGCCTCTGCAGGATACCAACGACACCTTCATGGCCAATATGCAGAAGAACGGCACCTACTCGGTGGTGCCGCGCATCGCCGGCGGCGAGATCACCCCGGACAGGCTGATCGCCA
>CAYLYS010000097.1:0-4397 GCA_964388175.1 uncultured Chromatiales bacterium
AATGGCGCGCCCGGAAGGATTCGAACCTCCGACCCCCAAGTTCGTAGCCTGGTGCTCTATCCAGCTGAGCTACGGGCGCGCGGCAGAAGCGAAATTATGCCGAATCCGCCATTGTCCAGTCAACGTGACGCCGGCGGAAAAAGCATTGCAAAACTGGCGGAGACTGAGGGATTCGAACCCTCGATGGAGCTTTTGACCCCATACTCCCTTAGCAGGGGAGCGCCTTCGGCCACTCGGCCATCTCTCCGAAAAACGGTGCTGCCCGCCGGCGCGGGCCGGCGGAGACGAAATGATACACGAGTCCGCCCCGTCCCGCGAGTGCCGGACACTGCGCTCGCGGGTCGCCATCGGACGAACTGAAAAGTGCTGGAACTACGAAGTGATGAGAAAAACAGAGCAGGCAGCATTCCTGCCTGCGGTACCTCAGCCCTGGGCGCAATCTCCAGCGGCCGCTTTTTCCTGTCGTATCCGCTGATAGATCTCTTCGCGGTGCACGGTGACGTTCTTGGGTGCATTGACCCCGATCCGCACCTGATTTCCGCGTACGCCGAGCACGGTGACGGTCACTTCGTCACCGATCATCAGCGTCTCACCCACCCGCCGTGTCAAGATCAACATCTCGTGTCTCCTTGCAATCGCAACCCTGTCGAGCCATCGTCTGCATGACTGCGTATCCTTCCTGGCCCATATCATCGGCGTGGACAGAAGAAACTTGATGTCCCGTTGACTCCGGGATTCTGCTGTAAATTCCGCTCTTATGCGCGGATTTCAGCCAGGTTTTCCGTCGACATCCAGCTTGAACGCAGAGTGCAGTACGCGCACGCCGAGTTCAAGATACTTCTCGTCGATCACGACCGATATCTTGATTTCCGAGGTCGAGATCATGCGAATGTTGATACCTTCGTCCGCCAGCGCACGGAACATGGTGCTGGCGATACCGGCGTGCGAACGCATGCCGACGCCGACCAGTGAAATCTTCACGATCCGGTTGTCGCCGATCACCTGGCGCGCGCCGAGCTGTTCGCAGGTGCGGCCGAGGATCTTCAGCGCCTTATCGTAATCGTTGCGATGCACCGTGAAGGTGAAGTCGGTGCTGGCATCCTCGGCGACGTTCTGCACGATCATGTCGATTTCGATATTGGCGTCGGCGATCGGACCGAGGATGCGCGCCGCCACGCCCGGCTGGTCCGGCACGCCGATGACCGTCAGCTTGGCCTCGTCGCGATTGAATGCGATGCCTGAGATCAGCGCCTGTTCCATGCCTTCGTCCTCTGCTGTGATCAGGGTGCCGGGGCCGTCCTCGAAGGAGGACAGCACACGCAGCGGCACATTGTATTTGCTGGCGAACTCCACGCTGCGGATCTGCAGCACCTTGGCGCCCAGGCTCGCCATTTCCAGCATTTCCTCATAGGTAATGCGTTCCAGCCGGCGCGCCGCGGGCACCACGCGCGGATCGGTGGTGTAGACGCCGTCGACGTCGGTGTAGATCTGGCATTCATCGGCCTTGAGCGCGGCGGCAAGCGCGACCGCCGTGGTATCGGAACCGCCGCGGCCGAGCGTGGTGATGTTGTCCTGCTCATCGACACCCTGGAACCCGGCCACCACCACCACGCGGCCGAGGCGCAGATCCTCGCGCACGCGCTCGGCATGGATATCGAGAATGCGCGCCTTGTTGTAGGCGTTGTCGGTGCGGATACGCACCTGCGCGCCGGTGTAGGATTGCGCCGGGCAGTCACGCTTCTCCAGCGCGATCGCCAGCAAGCCGATGGTGACCTGCTCGCCGGTGGCGAGAATCACGTCCAGTTCGCGCGGACTCGGCTGCGCGGAAATTTCCTTGGCCAGAGCGAGCAGGCGATTGGTCTCGCCGCTCATCGCCGACACCACGATGATGAGATCATCGCCGGTGCGGCGCGCCGCGACGATCTTGTCCGCGACGTGTTCGATGCGCGCGGGCGTAGCGACGGAAGTACCGCCGTACTTCTGTACGATCAAAGCCATCAGGCAGCTACCAGGGGATAGACCACGGGAAGAATCATGGCGGCTATTCTAGCATGGGGCGCAGCGGCCCCGATGCACACGGAACAGGCATTCAGGCCAGCTGCTCCCGCACCCAGACCGCCACCGAAGCCAGCGCCTGCGGCAGTGCGGCCGGATCATTGCCGCCCGCCTGCGCCATGTCGGGCCGACCGCCGCCCTTGCCACCGAGCTGGCCGGCGACGTGGTTGGCGAGATCCGAGGCTTTGAGGCGATCGACGAGATCACGCGTCACGCCCGCGATCAGGCTGACCTTGCCCTCCTTGACCGCAGCAAGCACGATGACGCCGGAGCCGAGCTTGTTCTTGAGCTGATCCACCAGGTCGCGCAGGATTTTGGGATCGACGTCGTCGAGATGCTCGGCAAGCACCTTGCAACCGCCGACGTCGACGGCCTTGAGCGCAAGGTCCGAGCCGGCGCTGCTGGCGCGCATGCCCTGCAGTCGTTCCAGCTCTTTCTCGAGCTGACGGTTGCGCTCCACCAGCTGCTGCACGCGGGCGGTGACTTCCGCGCGACCACCCTTGAGCAGCGCGCCCAGCCCGTCCAACTGCCGCTCGTTGTCGGCGATCCAGGCCAGCGCACCAGCGCCGGTCAGCGCTTCGATGCGGCGCACGCCGGCGGCGATGCCCGCTTCGGCGACGATCTTCATCAGTCCGATGTCGCCGGCGCGGTGCACATGGGTGCCGCCGCACAGCTCCTTGGAAAAATCCCCGATCGTGAGCACGCGCACACGGTCGCCGTATTTCTCGCCGAACAGCGCCATCGCGCCCGCCGATCGCGCTTCGTCGAAAGCCATCACATCGGTAGCCACCGGCGCGTTGCGGCGGATCTCGGCATTGACCAGCGCTTCGATCTCATCGAGCTGAGCGCGCGTAAGCGGCTCGAAATGGGAGAAATCGAAACGCAGACGCTCGGGTTCCACCAGTGAGCCCTTCTGCTGCACGTGATCGCCCAGCAGACGGCGCAGCGCGGCGTGCAGCAGATGGGTCGCCGAATGATTGAGCGCGATGGCCTGGCGCCGCGCCTCGTCCACGCGCGCTTCGACCTCATCCCCGCCGCGCAGCACGCCCCGACTCATGCGGCCGATGTGGGCATAAGCGCCGCCGGGCAGTTTGCGCGTATCGGCGACGACGAAAGTGGCGGCGGCGGAAACGATCTCGCCGCGGTCGCCGACCTGCCCGCCGCTTTCAGCGTAGAACGGCGTGTGGTCGAGAATGACGACACCCTCCTCGCCCTCGCCGAGCCTGTCCGCCACGTCGTCGCCGCGCGCCAGCGCCTGTACGCGCGTGCGCTGGCGCAGATGCTCGTAACCGGTGAATTCGCTTTCGCGACCCTCGCCGAGACGGCTGCCGTAATCGGCCTGGAACTGGCCCGCGGCGCGCGCCCGCTCGCGCTGGGCGGCCATTTCGCGCTCATAGCCCGCCATGTCGACGGTGATGCCGTGGTTCTGTACGTAATCGGCGGTGAGATCGACCGGAAAGCCGTAGGTATCGTAGAGCTTGAACACCACGTTGCCGGGCAACAGCTTCTCGCCGGCGGGCAGCGCCGCGATGCTCTCGCGCAGGATCTTCATGCCCTGATCCAGCGTCTCGGCGAAACGCTCCTCCTCCTGGCGCAGCACGCGTTCGACCTGCGCCCCCGCCTGCAGCAGCTCGGGATAGGCTTCGCCCATCTCCTCGCACAGCGGCGCGACCAGACGGTGGAAGAAAGGTTCGTTCAGACCGAGTTCGTAGCCGTGGCGGACGGCGCGGCGGATGATGCGACGCAGCACATAGCCGCGCCCCTCGTTGGACGGAATGACTCCGTCGACGATCAGGAACGCGCAGGAGCGGATGTGATCGGCGATGACGCGCAGCGAGGGCTGGCTGTCGTCGTCGGTGCCGGCGAGTCGCATCACTTCGCGGATCAGGCGGCGGAACAGATCGATGTCGTAATTGCTGCGCACGCCCTGCATCACGGCGGCGAGCCGCTCCAGCCCCATGCCGGTATCGACCGAGGGCTTGGGCAGCGGCGTCAGCTTGCCCTGGGCGTCGCGGTTGTACTGCATGAAGACGAGGTTCCAGATCTCGACGTAGCGGTCACCGTCGGCATCGGGGCTGCCCGGCGGACCGCCGGCGACCTCGGGACCGTGGTCGTAGAAGATCTCGGTGCAGGGACCGCAGGGGCCGGTATCGGCCATCTGCCAGAAATTGTCGGAGGCGTACGGCGCGCCCTTGTTGTCGCCGATGCGCACGATGCGCTCGGGCGGCAGGCCAATCATGTCGCGCCAGAGCGCGTAGGCCTCGTCATCGTTGTGGTAGACGGTGACCAGCAGCCGCTCCGGCGGCAGCTTCCAGACCGTGGTCAGCAGTTCCCACGCCCAG
>CAYLYS010000097.1:4407-5842 GCA_964388175.1 uncultured Chromatiales bacterium
TCGGTGCAGGGACCGCAGGGGCCGGTGTCACCCATCGACCAGAAGTTGTCGTCGCTGTCGATGCGCACCAGGCGCTCGGCCGGGATGCCGATCTCGTCGAGCCAGATATCGGCGGCTTCGGTATCCTGCAGATACACGGTCACCCACAGTTTTTCCGCCGGCAGGGACAGCTCGCGGGTAAGAAATTCCCAAGCATAGGCAATCGCTTCGCGCTTGAAGTAGTCGCCGAAGCTGAAGTTCCCCAGCATCTCGAAGAAAGTATGGTGGCGCGCGGTATAGCCGACGTTGTCGAGATCGTTGTGCTTGCCGCCGGCGCGCACGCAGCGCTGCGCGCTCGCGGCGCGGTGATAGGAGCGCTGCTCACGGCCGAGGAAAACGTCCTTGAACTGGACCATGCCGGCGTTGGTGAACAGCAGCGTGGCATCACCGAGCGGTACCAGCGGACTGCTGGGAACGACCTGATGTCCTTTGCCCCGGAAATAATCCAGGAATCGGCTGCGTAACCCGGCGCTGCTGATGCTGCTCATGCGTCAAAAACCTGTAAGGAAACGGATCCGTTCATGATATTTCTTCATCGTCCGCGAAGGCATTCCGAATCTGCTGTTCGGTGAAACCTCTCGAACGCAAAAAACGCGCCTGGCGGGCGCGTTCGCTGAAATCCCTGGGTACTTCCTCACCGAAACGCTTGCGGCGCGCGGCACGCGCCGTCTCGCTCCAGCCCGACTCCTCGCTTCCCGCCTCCGCCAGATACTGCTCGATCAGTTCGACGGCCACACCGCGCTGGCGCAGATCCGCCTCGATGCGCAATGGCCCTTGTCCACGGTTGAGACGCGAACGGACGAAGATCTCGGTGAAACGCCGATCGCTCAGCAATCCTTCGCCGCTGAGCACCGCGATGAGCGCATCGACGAACTCCGCGTCCGCATCCCCCCGCAACAGCTTCGTGCGCAGTTCATGCGCCGAGTGTTCGCGCCGGGCAAGCAGATCCAGGGCACGCCGCCGTATCTTCAGTGCGGGATCATGCCCGCCGCTGTCCTCCTGCTTCAGTTCTCGACCTCGGCGATCTCTTCCGCGGCGGCCTTCGGCGATGCGGCAGCGACCAGCAGCTTGGCTCTGATATGACCTTCGATTTCCTGCGCAAGCGCCGGATTCTGCTTCAGATAATCACGCACATTATCCTTGCCCTGCCCGATGCGCTCACCGTTGTAGCTGTACCAGGCGCCGGACTTCTCGTCCACGCCGGCATTGACGCCCAGCGTGATGATCTCGCCCTCGCGCGATACGCCCTCGCCGTAGAGGATATCGAACTCCGCCTGCTTGAACGGCGGCGCGACCTTGTTCTTGACCACCTTCACGCGCGTTTCGCTGCCGAGGATCTCGTCGCCTTTCTTGATGGCGCCGGTGCGGCGGATGTCGAGGCGCACCGAGGCGTAGA
>CAYLYS010000098.1:0-5819 GCA_964388175.1 uncultured Chromatiales bacterium
GCGCGCATCCGTTCCGCGGGGCGACATTCCTCATGGCGCGATGCCGTGCTCGGCGAGCAACTGCGCGGTCTCGAACAGCGGCAAACCCACCACGGCGCTGTAACTGCCTTCGAGCCGGCTGACGAATACCGCGCCGCGGCCCTGAATGGCGTAGGCGCCCGCCTTGTCGACCGGTTCGCCCGTCTCCCAATAGGCGCGCGCCTCTGCCGGCGTGATGGCGCGGAAGAATACCGCGGTTTCACTGACGCGCACCGCTTCCTTCCCGGCGATCAGCGCAACCGCGGTCAGCACCTGATGACGCCGCCCGGACAGACTCGCCAGCATGGCGAGCGCCTCCTCGCCGTCGGCGGGCTTCTGCATGATCCGGCAGTCGAGTACCACCGCCGTGTCCGCGCCGAGCACGGGCAGGCCGGCCGCGGCGGGCGCGACGGCACGCGCCTTGGCCAGCGCCAGACGCTGCACATAAGCGAGCGGCGCTTCCCGCGGCAACGGCGTTTCGTCGACCGCCACCGTCCGCACGCGGAAGGAAACGCCGATCTGTTCGAGCAGCGCCGCGCGCCGCGGGGACGCAGAAGCCAGTATCAACAAAACGCCGCGCCTTTCAGTTCATTTGCGATGATAGGGATGACCGCGGCAGATCGACCACGCCCGGTAGATCTGCTCCGCCACCAGCACGCGCACCAGCGCATGCGGCAAGGTCAGCGGCGACAGCGACCAGCGCAGCTCCGATCGCGCGAGACAGGCGGAGGACAGTCCGTCCGGTCCGCCCACCAGCAGAGCGAGATCGCGGCCTTCCTGCAGCCAGCGCGCCAGCCGCTCGGCGAGCTGCTCCGTGCTCCACAGCGATCCGCGCACGTCAAGCGCGACGGGCAAGGCACCGCCGGGGATCGCCGCCAGCAGGCGCTCGCCTTCACGTTCCACCAGGCGGGCGATGTCCGCGCCCTTGCCGCGCCGGCCGGCAGGAACCTCCGTCAGACGCAGCGCGCATTCCGGCGGCAGCCGGCGCGCGAAGGTCTCGTAACCCTGCTCGACCCAGGCGTCGGGCCGCTCACCGACGGCAAGCAGGTGGATGCGCATTCGCCAGTGCCAGTGCCAGTATCAGTACCCGCGCCAATATCAGCGCGCGCGGGCACCGCCCGCACCGCCGCTGTCGAATCCCCACAGCTTTTCCAACTGATAGAATTCACGCACCTCGGGCCGCATCACATGCACCACCACGTCGCCGAGATCGACCAGCGCCCACTGCGCATGGATTTCGCCCTCGACACCGAGCGGTTTCAAGCCATGCTTCAGCGCTTCCTCGACCACGCTCTGCACGATGGCGCGCACGTGCCGGTCGGACGTACCGCTGGCGACGAACATATAATCGGTAACGCTGGAGGTCGCGCGCACATCGAGCACGCAGATATCCACCGCCTTGATTTCCTCGAGCGCGAACTGCGCCAGATCCTTCAGTTTTTCCGGAGTCATATTCCTTCTCTGCCGTTGCCCGGCCGGGCATCGAGATAAAGCCGCTCACGCCGGATGTAATCGAGCACCCGGTCGGGCAGCAGATAACGCACGTTGCGGCCACCAGCGATGAGCTCGCGAATGCGCGTGCCGGAAATTTCCATCTGCGTCACCGTACACAGCATCACGCCGCCCGCAGGCGCTGCCCGCAGGCGCTGCGGATCGTCGACCAGGCGCTCATCCAGCAGCGCCTTGAGCGCGGGACCGGCGGATGCCGCATCGGGTCCGGGGCGACGCATGACGATGATATGCGCGAGCTCGGTCAGCCGCTGCCAGCGGCTCCAGGTATCGAGCCCGAGAAAAGCGTCCATGCCCACGATCAGACACAGCGGCACGGCCGCGCCGAACTGTTCACGCAAGGACAGCAGCGTATCGACGGTATAGGAAGGCCCTTCGCGGCCGAGCTCGCGGTCGTCGACGACAAAGCCGGACTGGCCGTCGACCGCCAGCTCCAGCATCGCCAGCCGCTGATCGGCGGCGGCGAACGGCGTGCCGCGGTGCGGCGGCACACGGCACGGCACGAAGCGGATCTGCTCCAGGCCGAGCGTCTGCTGCAGTTCCAGGGCACAGCGCAGATGAGCGTGGTGAACGGGATCGAACGTGCCGCCGAGGATGCCGATCATGAAAACGACTTGCGCTCAGGTCCGCACATGGCCGTCGCCGATGACGACGAACTTCTGCGAGGTCAGGCCTTCCAGCCCGACCGGACCGCGTGCGTGCAGCTTGTCGGTACTGATGCCGATCTCGGCGCCGAGACCGTATTCGTAGCCGTCGGCGAAACGCGTCGAGGCGTTGACCATGACCGAACTGGAATCGACCTCGCGCAGGAAGCGGCGCGCGCGCGACAGATCCTCGGTGACGATGGCGTCGGTATGGCCGGTGCTGTATCGATAGATGTGGTCGATGGCTTCGTCGAGGCCGGCGACGACACGGATCGAGAGGATCGGCGCCAGGTATTCGGTGCTCCAGTCCTCCTCGGTAGCCGCGACGGCATCCGGCAGGATGGCCCGCGTCGCCGCGCAACCGCGCAGTTCCACGCCTTTCTCGCGGTAGCGCGCGGCGAGCAGGGGCAGGATGTGCGCGGCGATGCCTGCGGCAACCAGCAGCGTTTCCGCGGTATTGCAGGTGCCGTAGCGCTGGGTCTTGGCATTGAGCGCGACGGCGATGGCCTTGTCGGTGTCCGCGCCATCGTCGATGTAGACATGGCACACACCGGCATAATGCTTGATCACCGGCACCTCAGAGTCCTGCATGACACGGTCGATGAGGCTCTGTCCGCCGCGCGGCACGATGATATCGACGTATTCCTTCAGGCGCAGCAGCTCACCGACCGCGGCGCGATCGGTGACGGCGACGACCTGCACCGCGTCGGCGGGCAGTCCGGCCGCCGCCAGGCCGCTGTGCACGCAGGCGGCGATCGCCTGATTGGCATGCAGCGCCTCGGAGCCGCCGCGCAGGATCGCGGCATTGCCGGACTTCAGGCACAGCGCGGCGGCATCCGCGGTGACGTTGGGACGCGCCTCGTAGATGATGCCGATGACGCCGAGCGGCACGCGCATACGCCCGACCTGTATGCCGGACGGGCGGTAGGCGAGATCGGTGATGCCGCCGACCGGATCGGGCAGATTCATGATCTGGCGCAGGCCGTCGCTCATCGAGCGGATGCGCGCGGCATTGAGGGTCAGGCGGTCGAGCAAGGCCTCGGCGAGGCCACGCTCGCGCGCTGCCGCCAGATCGCGCGCATTGGCGGCCAGCAATTCGTCATGCGCGCCGTCGATGGCGTCGGCGATGGCGGCGAGGGCCTGGTTCTTGGCGGCGGTCGATGCCCGCGCCATGTCGCGGGCGGCGGCGCGGGCGCGGCGCCCGACATCGCGCATGTAATCAGCAATGTTCAAGTTCTTCGTCCGATTGTTCGACCGGCGGCCGGATGCCGGCGATCGTCAGTGCCAATTGTAGCAATTCATCCCAGGCATTGCCCGGCGCCTGTCCCTTGGCAATGCGGTCGAGCACCGCGGCCTGGCGCAGCATCCGCCACCAGTCGCGCCGGCGATGGCGGCGCAGCGCACGCTCCACCAGCCCCTGACGCCGCGACCACACCTTGTCGAAGCGCAGCAGCGCTTCCAGATTTTCGCCCTGTTCGCAGCGCGCGGCGAAACCGGCATGGGCGCGGATCGCCCGCGTCAGCGCCCATGCGATCAATGGCGGCTCCACGCCTTCGCCGCGCAGGCCGCGCAGTATCCGCACCGCGCGCGCGGCATCTCCGGCGAGGGCGCTGTCGACCAGGTCGTAGACGTCGTAGCGCGCGCTGTCGGCCACCACGCGCAGCACCTCATCCGCTTCCACCGGCCCCGGCCCGCGCAACAGCAGGATCTTCTCGATTTCCTGCGCGCAGGCAAGCAGATTGCCTTCCGAACGCTCGGCGAGCAGCGCGGCGGCGCCCGCGCCCGGCTGCAGACCGCGCTGGGTCATGCGTCGCGCCACCCAGGACGGCAGCTGCGCCAGTTCCGGCGGCCACAGCGGAATCACCGTTGCCGCCGACTCCAGCGCCTTGAACCATTTTCCCTTCTGCGTCTGGGCATCGATGCGCGGGAAGCTGAGCAGCAGCACGGTATCGGCGGGCGGATGCGCGGCATAGGCGATGAGCGCTTCGGCGCCCTCGTCGCCCGGGCGCGCCGCGGCGAAGCGCAGCTCGATCAGGCGGCGCTCGGCAAACAGGGAAAGATTGCTGGCCGCCTGGGCGAGCGCATTCCAGTTGAAACCGGCATCGACATCGAACACCAGACGCTCGCTGAAACCCTGCGCGCGCGACGCCGCGCGAATGGCGTCGCAGGCGTCCTGCATCAGCAGCGGTTCGTCGCCGCTCACCAGATAGATGGACGCCAGCCGCCCGGCGAGGTGCGCCGCCAGCTGCTCGGCGCGCAGCTTCATCCGCCCGCCTCCGCGGGCGGCGCATCGTCCCCGCTCCCATCGAGCGGCGGCAGATCGAGCACCTGCAGATGACGCATGATCTGCATCACCGCCTGGCGCTGCATCTCGCGAAAGAGAAAGTCCTCTTCGTTGCCCTTGGCGATGACGTCGCCCTCGTCGAAAGAGAAATTGCGCGCCTGCGTGATGGTTTGATCGTCGATCACGCGGCGCCCCGCGCGGTCATCGGCATGATAGGTGATGCGATAGAGCAGCTCGTATTCCTGCACGCGGCCGCGCGTGCCCACCGACAGCACGCGGCGATCGCGCTGCACGCGCGCGATCGTCACGACCAACCGCGCCAGCGTCCGCTCCTCGACGACGTCGGCGCCGCCGGTGCGCAGAAACTGCTTCAACTCGAATGCCGCCGGATCACCGCCCTCTACATAGGTCGCCGGAATCGATTCGAACTCTCCCAGCGAACCGCGAAGGTGGAAACCGCAGCCCGCGAGCAGCAGACAGCAGAGAGCGGCGAAACCCAGCCAGCGGGCGCGGCGGGTTTGCGCGGCGGGCGTGGCGGATGAAAGCGGGCAAGGCAACATCGCCATCACCCCTGCACGACGATATTCACCAGCTTGTCTCCCACCACGATCACCTTGCGCACGGTCTGCCCATCGATGAAGCGGCGCACGTTCTCATCGGTGCGTGCAGCCGCCTCCATGGCCTCGCGGCTGGCGCCGGCCGGCAGCGTGAGACGGGCGCGCAGCTTGCCGTTGACCTGCACCACCACATCCACGCTATCGCGCGCGAGCGCGGCTGGATCGGCCTCGGGCCAGGCGACGTCGACGAGCAGATCGTCGTGCCCGAGCATTTCCCACAGCGCCTGGCAGACATGCGGCACCACCGGTGCGAGCAGGCGTACCGCCGCTTCCAGCGCCTCGCGCTCGACGGCGCGGGCCTGGGCATGATCATCGTCCTCGCTCTTGCCGAGGGCGTTGAGCAGTTCCATCACCGCGACGATGGCGGTATTGAAAGTGTAGCGCCGCCCGACATCGTCGCCGACCTTGGCGATGGTCTCGTGCACCTTGCGGCGCAGCTCGCGCTGAACGGCATCGAGCGCAGCGGGATCGACGGCAGGAGGCGCTGCCCCCCCCCGCGCCGCATGCGCGGCGACCAGCCGCCACAGCCGCTTGAGAAAACGCGAGGCGCCTTCGACGCCGCTGTCCGACCAGTCCAGCGACTGCTCCGGCGGCGCCGCGAACATCATGAACAGACGCACGGTATCGGCGCCGTAGCGTTCGATCAGCGCCTGCGGATCGACGGTGTTGCCCTTGGACTTGGACATCTTGGCGCCGTCCTTGAGCACCATGCCCTGCGTGAGCAGGTGCACGAATGGCTCGTCGTGG
>CAYLYS010000099.1:0-5675 GCA_964388175.1 uncultured Chromatiales bacterium
CGTGTGCTCGGCTCGGCAGCAAAGTATAGTCCGATCCTCCCCTGGCGTCGTCGCACGCCGATACCGGCGTCCCGTCCGCTCGCTTCATTCCCACAGATCATTCCGGCAGCGCGTAGGCGATCACGTAGTCGCCGATCGGGGTTTCCATGAAGTGGTGGCCGCCCGCCATGATGATCAGGTACTGGCGGCCGTCCAGTTCGTAGACCATCGGGTTGGCCTGGCCGCCGGCGGGCAGGACGTCGTTCCAGAGGGTCTTGCCGGTATCGATATCGATGGCGCGGATCAGATTGTCCGTTGCCGCGGCGATGAAGACGAGGCCGCTCGCAGTGACCACCGCACCGCCGTTGTTGGGCGTGCCGATGTCGATCGGCAGCTTCGAGGGGATGCCGAACGGGCCGTTGGCGCGCGCGGTGCCGAAGGGACGGTCCCAGAGCGTGCGGCCGGTCCTGAGATCGATGGCGCGGATGCCGCCGTAAGGCGGCTGCTTGCACAGCATCCCGGTGAAGGGCACTCGCCAGCCGGCATTGACGTTGACGGCATAGGGCGTGCCGATCTGGGGATCGCCGGCGCCTTCCGCGCCACCGATGTCTCCGCGGACCTCGTCGCGCGGTGCCCAGCCCATGCGATCCGCTTCCGCTCGCGTGACGAGTTCGTTGTGGTTCGGCATATCGTTGTAGTTGGCGATGATCACGCCCCGGTGCGGATCGATGGCGATGCCGCCCCAGTCCGATCCGCCGTTGTAGCCGGGGTACTGGATCCATGGAGTATCCACGGTGGGCGCGGTGTAGATGCCGGCATAACTCGCCTGCCGGAATCGGATGCGGCAGAACATCTGGTCGATCGGCGTGATACCCCACATGTCGCGCTCGGTGAGATCCGCTTTTCTGAGCGTGTGGTAGAGCGAGAAGGGCTGCACCGGTGAGCGTTTCTCCGGCTCGACACCGCCCGCGGACACCGGCCGTTCCTCGACGCCGGTCAGCGGCGTGCCGGTGCGCCGATCGAGCACATAGATATCGCCTTGCTTGCTCGGCAGGACGATCGCGGGAACGATGCCGTTCGCAGTGGGGAAATCGACGAGCGTGCCCTGCGAGCCGAGGTCGTAGTCCCAGACGTCGATGTGGACGGTCTGGAAGTGCCAGGCCGGTTTGCCCGTCGTGACGTCGAGTGCCACCAGCGAGGTCGCATATTCGTTCTCCAGCGGAGTGCGCAGACCGCTCCAGTAGTCGGCGGCGGAATTGCCCATGGGCAGGTAGACGAGGCCGAGCTGCTCGTCGGCCGAGGCGGTCGTCCACATGTTGGGGGTGCCCCGCGTATAGATCTCGCCCGCGGGCGGCTGGCCGGTGCGGTCCGGACGCGCCAGATCCCACGCCCAGCGCAGTTCGCCGGTGACGGCGTCAAAGCCCTGGATCACGCCCGACGGGGCGTCCCGGCGCTGGCCGTCGAGGACCTGGTGACCGGTGACTACCACACCGCGCACGATGGTCGGCGCCGAGGTGATCGAGACCATGCCGGGCGGCGTCGAACCCATCCCTCGTTTGATATCGACCGCGCCCTGGCTACCGAAGCCGGCGCAGGGCGTGCCGGTGCGCGCGTCCACTGCGATCAGGCGGCCGTCGAGCGTACCCTCGATGATGCGCGTCCTGCAGGCGGTGGCTTCCGGATCATGCCCGATTGCATCACCGTCCGTCGCGCTGTCCGTTTCGCCGCTGGCTTCGCCGTGAATTTTGCCGTGAGTTTCATTGGCGACTTCGTAGTACGCCACGCCGCGGCACGCGGCGGTGTAGGGAATGGCCTCGTCCGCGATCTGCGGATCGTAGCGCCAGCGTTCCGCTCCCGTCCGCGCATCGAGCGCGATGAGGATGTTGCGAGCCGAGCACAGATAGAGCGTGTCGCCGATCTTCAGCGGCGTCGTCTCGGCGCCCCAGCGGTGTTCGGGCAGATCACCGGTGCGAAAGACCCAGGCGCGTTTCAGTTGCGTCACGTTGTCGCGATCGATCTGCGTCAGCGGCGCGTAGCGCATCGCGGCTTGGCTGCGGCCGTAGGCCGCCCAGTCGCCTTCCGCGGGCGCGCTCGCCGGCTGTACGAAAGCGCCGCCGGCAGGCGCCGGTATGGGAGATGCCGCGCTCGACCGCGGTGTACCCGCGTCCGGTCCGGTGACGCCGTGAGGAACGAACGCCAGCGCGAAAGCGCCCGCGAAGACGAGCGCGAAAACACCCGCCAGCGATCTCGCCGCGGATCGGGACGGACCGCCGTCGAGTCGCGGCAGCAGCAACGCCAGGATAAAAGCGATGCCGGTGATCAGTCCGAATCGCGGTATCCATCGCCAGTAGTCGAGGCCCGCCTCCCAAACCGTCCACAGCAACGTGCCGACGAACACCGCCGCAAACCACCCTGCCCCGGACAGGCGTCCGCGGATCAACTGGATGCCGGCGATCAGCAGACCGGCGCCGGCGATCAGGTAATACCAGGATCCACCGACGGTCACGAGGCGGATACCGCCGATCCCGAGGATCAGCCCGAGCAGGGCGACGACCACACCAAGGATCAATAATTGCCAATGGGGTTGCCGATGGCCGGAGTGACCGGGTTTGCTTGCTGCAGGCATGGTCTTTCTCCTTCGATGGAGCGGCGGAAGGGGGGGTGACTGCGCCGCGCTAATGGAATGGCAGGGTCGCGCTCAGGCCGGCGATCCAGTGGCGTCCCGGCGCCGGTTCGTAATAGCGGCCGTTGCCTTCATTGACGATGACCGAGCCGACGATGTCGCGGTCGGCCAGGTTGTTGATGCGCGCAAAACCCTGCCATTCCAGGCCGAGCGCTTCGATGCGGTATTCAGCGCTGAGATCGACACTGGTGTAGGCCGGCGCCGCTTCACTGTTGGCATCGTTGACGTAGACGCGATCGACGAAGCGGCCTTCCAGTGCGATGTCCAGATGCTCGGCCGGGGTCCAGCGCAGCTCGCTCCAGGCGAAATGACGCGAGAGGCCGGGGATGTGGCGGCCCGCGGCGATCAGCAGATCGTCCTGCGCGCACGGCGGTGCGCTGCAGAGAGAGAAGTCGCGCCGGTAACGGGCATCGAGGAAGGTATAGCTCATGGCAAAGTGCCAGCGCGGGGAGATGTCGCCTGACAGTGCCAGCTCGACGCCGCGGCGCCGCGAGACGCCCGCGTTGTCGTAGACGCTGCGTCCGCCGAGGTTGGCGGCGACGATCAGTTCGTCTTCGGTGCGGCTGTGAAAGAGGGCGGCGGAATAGCTCAGCCCATCATGCCGGGCGCGCAGGCCCACCTCGTAGTTCCGGCTGCGCGCCGGCTTCAGGTCATCGTTCAATCCGCTGCGATCGTCGCTGCGATAGGTGAGTTCGGCAAAGGTCGGGGTCTCGAAACCGCTGCCGGCGTTGGCATAGATGCTCAGCGAGGGGGTGGCGCGAAAGAGTACGCCCGCGACCGGCGAGGTGCGTGTGTATTCCCGCTTGCCGCTGTCGTCGGGGTTTTCGTCGGTGATATAGCGATCATGCGAACGGAAGCGCACCGCGCTGCGGCGTGCTCCCGCGTTGATCCGCCAGCGTTCGGCCGGCGCCCAGTCGGCCTGCGCGTAGTAATCCTGTCCGCTCACGCGATTGTCCTCATTGCGCCGCAGCGCACCGAGCACCCCGAGCTGTTCGCCGATGAAGTTGTCGTAGCCGCGGCGAAGCTCGTCGGAGACTTCGTGCTGCACGCCGGCAGTGAGAGAAAAGGGCCGCTGCCACAGCTGCGTCGACCAGCGCCAGCGGGCGTCCGCGCCGTAATAGTCGCGATCCAGGTCGATCGCCCCGCCGCCGTGGAGCGGGTTTGCCTGCGCGGCGACGGGGATCGACAGCATCTGGAATGTCTGGCGATTACCGCCGTATGCGGTGAGCGAGACGCCGTGGCTTGTCGACAGTTCGTGCTCGATGCGCGTGCCGATCTGGTTCTGCCGGACGGTCTTGCGGGTATCGAATGTCAGCGCGCCCTGGCTGGCGGCGCGTCGGTCGCCCCGGATCTGTGCCGAAGTGAGGCCCTGGGGGTCATCCGCCTTCAGGTCGAGACCGTTGAGCAGCACGATGTAGCGGCTGTTGATCCCGAACATTCCCTTCAGCAGGGCCTGTCCGCTGCGGTGCCGGGCGGCGCTGTGCTGCCGATAGCCGTCGGTGTCGACGTCCGCCAGGTTCAGCAGGAAAGCGCCATCGTCCAGCGCACCCCAGGGCGTATGGAACGACAGCGATGAGCGTCGCAGGCCATGGTCACCGGCGACGAAGCCCGCGTTGAGCCGGGGATAGGCCGGCGAATCTTCACTGAAGAGTTCGATGACGCCGCCGGAGGCATTGCCGTACAGCGCCGAGAAAGGGCCGCGCAGTATCTCGATCCGTTGCGCCGACTCCAGTGCGAAATGCGAGACCTGGCCCTGCCCGTCCGGCATCGAGGCCGGAATGCCGTCCGTATAGAGGCGTACGCCGCGCACGCCGAAAGTGGAGCGGGCGCCGAACCCGCGAATCGAGATCTGCTGGTCCTGCGCGTAATTCTGCCGATCGCGGGCGACCACGCCGGGAATGCGCTGCAATGATTCGGACAGATTGATCTTCGGTTGCGCGCGCCGGATGTCCTCGGCGCGGATGATGTCGATCGCCGCCGGCACGACCAGCGCGTCGTCCGCCTGGCGGGTCGCCGTCACGACGATCGGGCCAAGCAGGGTGGCGCCGTCATCGGGCGTTTGGACGGGCACGGCTTCCGACATCAGCGGGATCGCCAGGCAGGCAGTCCACGCGGCTCGTGACAACATGCGATCTCCTCATGCGCCCCACGGCGCCCCTGTCTTCCGGCGCTCAAGAGCCGGCGCGGATGATCGCGCTGCGACGCAGGGAGAAGGGGGCGACAGGACTAAGTTAAGGCATGTCGTTCCTCCTGTCAGGATTTCTGTCAGGCGGCAGGTGTTCCGCGATGGGGAAAAGGACGGATGAAAAGGAGGGTGGCGGGATAAATATGTCCGCGCTGAACGGTCGTGCTTCGATGCGGGAAGAGCTGACTAAGGGTGGATACTTACCTCGCTTCTGCTTCGCGCCGGAGAAGGCGAGGGGGCGGCGGTGTGCCGCCGCCCCCTCGATTCATGCCGCTTTTTCCGCCTTGTCCTTGCCTTCACACGGCAGTTCGCCGACCGGACATTCCGGTACGCCGATGGTCGGGCGGGTGAGCTTCTCCACGGCCTGCTGTGCTTTCTGCGGATCGGTCACCCAGGTGCGGTAGAACTCGAACGGGCATTCCGCCATGCCTTTGTCGCCGTCGCCGGAGTTGTAGATGCCGGTGTAGCCGCGATGCAGCAGTTTGAACAGATGGTTCTGGGACTGATCGTTGGCGCGCGCGTCGCGGATCGCCGAGACCGAGAGCTGCGCGAACTGGATGCCCATATCCTCCTCGCCGCATTCGCCGAGCGTGCGGCCATCGAAGCCGATGATGGCGGAGTGGCCGAAATAGGAATAGACGCCGTCGAAACCGCTGGCGTTGGCGACGGCGACGTAGCAGTTGTTGGCCCAGGCCATCGCTTTCGCCATCATGATCTGCTGATCCTTGGCCGGATACATATAGCCCTGGCAGCGCACGATCAGTTCCGCGCCCTTCATCGCGCAGTCGCGCCAGATCTCCGGGTAGTTGCCGTCGTCGCAGATGATGA
>CAYLYS010000100.1:0-5620 GCA_964388175.1 uncultured Chromatiales bacterium
AGCGGCGCGGCGATGAGCGTGAGGAATGCCGTGATGAACGGCCCTGCCGAGATGGTGATGCCGACATCCTCGCCGCCCATCATGAGAGCGAGATAAAGCGGCAGCAGTGCGAGCTGCAGCAGAAGCAGCAGCGGTGTTGCCGCCAGGATGAGACGCGAATCGCCGCGTCCCATGTGCGTGAAGACGACGACGTAATCGATGCACGGGGTGAGCAGCACCAGCAGCGCACCGGCCATGAGCGCGCGGTGCTCCGCGAGCGGCAGCGTCAGCAGCCATGCCAGCGCCGGAATCAGCACGAAGTTGGCGAACAGCAGCGCGCCGATGAAGCGGCGATTGCGCAGCGCCGCCGACAGTTCGAGGAAAGGGATCTGCAGGAACATGGCGTACATGAGCACGGCGATGGCCGGATTGATCAGCACGGACGCGAAGCCGGCGTAGGCAGGCGATGCGAGCCCGGCGATGGCCGCCCCGGCGACGGCGACGAAATAAACCGGAATCTGATGGCGTTCCAGGCTGTCTCGGTTCACGAAGATTCCTTGCTCGGGTTGCTCCGCATGCGGTGCGGCAGGCGTGACGGATATTAGCAGTTCGCATGTGCGGCGCGAGCCGCGAGAAAAAAAAGGCCCGCAAGCGCGGGCCGAGCAGCGGGGGGAGCTGAAAGGGGGGAGATGAGGGGATGGGGAGAATCAGAGACCGATCACGCCGCCGTCCTCGCGGGTGATGACGACCGTGGCCGAGCGCGGGCGCGCACGGCCGCCGTCGGGCCAGTGGCTGGACGGCGCCTTGCCGTCGGAGCCTTCGCCCGGGTGCTGGATGTTGATGAACAGGGTGCGGCCGTCCGGCGTGGCGGTGATGCCGGTCACTTCGCAGCCGATGGGCCCGGTGCCGAAGCGGCGGATCTCGCCGGTCTCGGGTACCGCCGCCAGCATGGCGTTGTTGCCGAAAGGACCGTCGGCGAGCTGTTTGCCGCTCATGTCGGTCTGGATCCACAGGATGCCGTTGTCGTCGATCCACAGGCCGTCGGGGCTGGCGAAGATGTTCTCCAGCGCCAGCTCCGGGCCGCCTGTCGCCGGCAGCGCCTGTCCTTCGCCTTCGGGGCCGGCGAGCACGAAGATGTCCCAGTCGAAGGCTTCCGCCTCGCTGCGCTGCTCGCGTTCGCGCCAGCGCACGATGTGTCCGTAGGGGTTGGGCGCGCGCGGGCTGGCGGCATCGGTGCGCCCGCGCGCGGCGCTGTTGGTGAGTGTCATATAGACCTCGCCCGAGCGCGGATGCACGGCGCCCCATTCCGGCCGGTCCATCGGCGTGGCGCCGACGAAATCCGCCGCCGTGCGCGTATTGATCAGTACCTCGGCCTGGCTGGCGAAGCCGTTGGCGGCGGTGAGACCGTTGCGGCCGAACTCCAGCGCGATCCAGCGGCCGCTGCCGTCTTCGTCGAAACGCGCGACGTAGAGTGTGCCCTCGTCGAGCAGGTCGCGGTCGGGACGGTCGGCGCGGTACGGTTTGCGCGTCACGAACTTGTAGATGTATTCGTCGCGGGCATCGTCGCCCATGTAGCAGACCAGCGGCCGTCCGTCGCGCGCCGGCGCGAGCCAGGCGCCTTCGTGGGCGAAGCGGCCCATGGCCGTGCGCTTCTTCGGTGTCGAAGCCGGATCGAAGGGATCGATCTCGACCACCCAGCCGAAGGTGTTGGGCTCGTTGCGATAGTCGTCTTCGGCGCGCATGGCGCGGCGGGAGGCGTCGAAGCGCGCGTACTCGTCGCCGGCGACGGTTTCCCACTGGTAGAGGCTCTTGCGGCCGATGCCATAGCGCGCATGCCCGCGCGGCGGTGCGGCATCGTTGTTGATGAAATAGCGCGCCCAGTTCTCCTCGCAGCTGAGGTAGGTGCCCCAGGGCGTGTGTCCCTGCGCGCAGTTGTTGAGCGTGCCGCGGCTCATCGTGCCATCGGGGCTGTAGCGCGTGCGCACCGCCGCCGCGCCGCGCACCGGCCCGCGCAGCTCCATCGGCGTGGCGGCGGTGATGCGGCGGTTGTAGCGTCCGCGCACCATTTCCCAGGCGCCGTCGTCGCCGCGGCGGATCTCGACGATGCTGACGCCGTGCGCGGCGATTTCCTTGCGCACTTCCTCCGCATTCACGCGCACGCCATCGGCGAGTGTGGGCCCGGCGGGATGCAGCATGGACTGATCGATGTATTCGTGGTTGACCGCCAGCAGGCCGTGTCCGGAGGCTTCGGCGCCGTGGCCGAGCGGAAAGAAATGCATGCCGTCGTGGTGCATGCCGATCTGCTGTTCCTGCTCGGCGGCGCTGCCGAGACCGCCGTCACGATAGGCGGGATAGGAGCCGGTGAGCGGCGCACCCCAGGGGATGAAGGCCTGGGTGATATAGCCGACCGGCACCATCACCGAGTCGGCACGATTGGGCAGTACGGCGGCGAAACCGAGCCTGCTGCGCGGGTTCAGCGCGCGCAGCCCGGCGCGTGCCGGATCGGCGAAGGAAGGCGCGGCCGCGAACAGGCCGAGCACCGCGGCCGCCACGCCGCCTTTCAGCACGCTGCGCCGGGACAGATAGGCGGCGGCGACGTCGTTGAAATGCGCCGCGGGCGCGAGGCCGATGGACGGCGTTTCATCCCTGTTTGCTATGACGGCGGCGTATTTCATGATGGCTTTCGCGGCACTGTCCGGAATCGATGAGCCTATCGTGCGTGCGCTGCATGAAACGGTCGTGAACCATCCATGACAGTTTCGCTATGGTAGGGCGAGACCGGCGCACGGTCGCCTCACGACGGCGCCGTATGTGCCTGCGAGCAGTTCCGAAAGGAAAGGGAGAAGACGTCCTGTGCGCGGCGATCAGTCGCGCGCGCCGCCGAGGACGGCATGGCGATGGCAGCCGGTCACGTGGTCGTTGACCATGCCGACCGCCTGCATGAAGGCGTAGCAGATCGTCGGGCCGACGAAGTTGAAGCCGCGCTTGCGCAGATCCTTGCTCATGGCGGTCGAGATCGCCGTGCTCGCGGGCACTTCCGCCAGCGTGCGGCAGGCGCTTTGTATGGGTGCGTGATCGACGTAGCGCCAGAGATAGCGATCGAGCGAGCCGTATTCCTCCTGCAGGGCGAGCACGCCGCGCGCGTTGCGGATGGCGGCTTCGATCTTGAGGCGGTTGCGCACGATGCCGGGATCGGCGAGCAGCCGGTGCACGTCGTGCGCGGTGTAGGCGGCGACGCGCGCGGCGTCGAAACCGTCGAAGGCGGCGCGGTAGTTTTCACGCTTGCGCAGGATGGTGATCCAGCTCAGGCCGGCCTGCGCGCCTTCGAGGAT
This sequence comes from uncultured Chromatiales bacterium, assembly GCA_964388175.1. Taxonomy (GTDB): domain Bacteria; phylum Pseudomonadota; class Gammaproteobacteria; order SZUA-140; family SZUA-140; genus JAITWN01. The sequence continues at coordinate 3,312 of CAYLYS010000100.1, forward strand.
GAGCATTTCGAACAGGTGGCGGTCGTCGTGCGCGGGCACGCCCCATTCGTGATCGTGATATTCGATATAGAGCGGGTCGTCGCCGCACCAGCCGCAGCGGATAGGATTCATGCGCAGTCTGCCGTGATCATCTCCAGCGCTCATGATAGCGTCTTTTCGGAGCGCGGCCGACCACCCCTGCATGCCTGCCCGCACGTCGGCACGGTCCGGCAGGCAAAGGGGTCAGACCCTTCTGCTCAAGAAGGGTCCGGCTCTTCTGCGCTGCTAGATCGCTTCGAGCTTGGCATAGGCCACGACCAGCCACTTGCTGCCGACGCTCTTGAAGTTCACCTGCACGCGGGCGTGGCTGCCCTGCCCTTCGTAATTGAGGATCACGCCTTCGCCGAACTTGGCGTGCGTCACGCGTTGACCGAGCCGCAGGCCGGCGGGTGATTCCCCCGTGGGTCTGCGCGCCGGTGCGGCGGCGGCCGGTCGCGGCGTCATCCGGGCGGCGGAGGGCACGTAAGCGGACGGAGAAACCCGCGCGCTGCGCGAGCGTACCTCTTCGACCAGCTCGGCGGGCACCTCGGCGATGAAGCGCGAGGGTGACTGGAACATCTCCGCGCCGTGCAGGCGGCGCACTTCCGCATAGGTGATGTACAGTTCGCGCTTGGCGCGGGTGATGCCGACGTAGCACAGCCGCCGCTCCTCTTCGAGGCGGCCCGGTTCTTCCACCGAGCGGTTGTGCGGGAACATGCCTTCCTCCATGCCGGCGAGGAAAACCAGCGGGAACTCCAGTCCCTTGGCCGAATGCAGCGTCATCAGCTGCACGCAATCGCTGTGCTCGTCGGCCTGGCCTTCGCCGGCTTCGAGCGCGGCGTGGGAAAGAAAGGCCGGCAGCGGCGCCATGTCGATTTCTTCCGGCGAATACTCGAACTGGCGCGCGGCGCTGACCAGTTCCTCCAGGTTTTCGATGCGCGTCTGTCCGCGCTCGCCCTTTTCCTTTTCGTAATGAGCGATGAGTCCGCTCTTCTGGATGGCATGATCGACCTGTTCGAACAGCGGCAGGTCGGTGCTGTCGGCATCCATGCGCTCGATCAGATCGAGGAAGGAACGCAGCGCATTGGAGCTGCGCGCGGCGAGTTCGTCCGAGGCGCAGATCTCGCGCGCCGCCTGCCACAGCGATATGCCGGCCGCGCGCGCGTGCTGGCGCAGCTGATCGATGGTGCGTTCGCCGATGCCGCGCGTCGGCGTGTTGACCACGCGCTCGAAGGACGGGTCGTCGTTGCGGTTGGCGACCAGGCGCAGATAGGCGAGCGCGTCCTTGATTTCGGCGCGTTCGAAGAAGCGGAAGCCGCCGTAAATGCGATAGGGCATGCCGGCGCCGATCAGCGCCTCTTCGAGGACGCGCGACTGCGCGTTGGAGCGGTAGAGTATGGCGGCGTCGGCGCGGCGTTTGCCCTCGTCGACCCAGCGCCGTATGCGCTCGACGATGAAACGCGCTTCCTCCAGATCGTTGAAGGCGGCGTAGAGCTTGATCTTCTCGCCGTCGCCGCCGTCGGTCCACAGCTTCTTGCCGAGACGGCCCGAGTTGTGGTCGATGAGGGCGTTGGCGGCGCCCAGGATGGTGCCGGTGGAGCGGTAGTTCTGCTCCAGGCGGATCATGCGCGTGCCGGGATAGTCCTCGCTGAAGCGCTGGATGTTCTCGATGCGCGCGCCGCGCCAGCCGTAGATCGACTGGTCGTCGTCGCCGACCACGAACAAATGGTTGCCGGACAGGGTGAGCATGCGCAGCCAGGCGTACTGGATGGCATTGGTGTCCTGGAACTCGTCGACCAGCACATGGCTGAAGCGCGCCTGGTAGTGCGCCAGCACCTCGGGGTGCTCGCGCCACAGTTCGTGGGCGCGCAGCAGCAGCTCGGCGAAATCGACCACGCCGGCGCGGCGGCAGGCTTCCTCGTAAGCCGTATAGATGCGCAGCATCTGGTGCAGATAGGGATCGCCGCGATCGTCGATGTGCTTGGCGCGCTGGCCTTCGTCCTTGCGCCCGTTGATGAACCACTGCACCTGCTTCGGCGGCCACTGCGCCTCGTCGAGGTCCATCGCCTTGAGCAGGCGGCGGATCATGCGGTACTGGTCCTCCGAATCGAGGATCTGGAAGGTCTGCGGCAGATCGACTTCGCGGTAATGCGTACGCAGCAGGCGGTGGGCGAGGCCGTGAAAAGTGCCGACCCACATGCCACCCACCGGCATGCCGAGCATCTCCTCGATGCGCCCGCGCATCTCGGCGGCCGCCTTATTGGTGAAGGTGATAGCCAAGATCTCGCCCG
>CAYLYS010000101.1:0-1518 GCA_964388175.1 uncultured Chromatiales bacterium
CCCCTGCACTACGAGTATCATCTGGTGCGGGCGAAACAGATGCCGGACATCAATCCGACCAATCCCAAGTATCGGCTGTTCGTTTCGGCCTGGAAGCGCCTGCCGCTGCCGGTCGCCAATGCGCTCGGTCCGATGATTTCGCGCTCGCTGGGGTGACGGGTGGAAAGCCTGCTCTATCTCACGCACCGCATCCCGTTCCCTCCCAACAAGGGGGACAAGATCCGTTCGTTCAATCTGCTCAAGCATCTTGCCGGGCGCTATCGCATCCGCCTCGGCTGCTTCATCGACGATCCGGCCGACTGGCGCTATCTGAAGGATCTCGACGAGTGGTGCGTCGAAGTATGCCCGCGTCCGCTGAAACCGCGCAGCGCCCGCATCGCCAGCCTGCGCGGCCTGTGCAGCGGTGAAGCGCTCACGCTGCCCTATTACCGCGATGCGGCGATGGCCGCATGGGTGCGGCGCTGCCTGGACGAAGGCATCGACCGGGTGGTGGTGTTCTCTTCGGCAATGGCGCAGTACCTGACGCAGGCCGATCATGCCGCTCATCACGTCGTCATCGACTTCGTCGATGTCGATTCCGACAAGTGGCGCCAGTACGCCGCCTCGCATCGTTTCCCGATGAATCGTTTGTACCGTCGCGAGGCCGATCGCCTGCTCGCCTTCGAGCGCGCCGCCGCCGCGCGCGCCGCCGCGGCGGTTTTCGTCAGCGAGGAGGAGGCTGCCTTGTTCCGGCGCCTGGCGCCCGAGGTGGCGCAGCGCACGCACGCGATCGACAACGGCGTCGACGTCGAATATTTTTCCGCCGAGCGCAGCTATCCCAATCCCTATGCCGCCGATGAGCGCCATCTGGTATTCACCGGCGCGATGGACTACTGGGCCAATGCCGATGCCGTGTGCTGGTTCGCGGAACAGGTTTTCCCCCGGGTGCGGGCGGTTCGTCCCGATGCGCATTTCACCATCGTCGGCGCCCGTCCGGCGCCGCAGGTGTTGCGTCTCGGTCAGCAGCAGGGTGTGCATGTGACTGGCGCGGTACATGACGTCAGGCCGTATCAAGCGCATGCCGCGCTGGCCGTGGCGCCGCTGCGGATCGCGCGCGGCGTACAGAACAAGGTGCTGGAGGCGATGGCCATGTCCCTGGCGGTAGTGGCGACGCCGCAGGCGCTCGATGGCCTGCGTACCTGCGGCGGACTCGATTGGCAGGCCAGCGAGGAACCGGAAAGGATGGCGGCGATGATTCTGGCGTTGCTCGCCGATCCGGACGCCGCCACGCGTCTCGGCGCCGAAGGCCGGCGCTGCGTCTGCACGCATTACAGCTGGTCCGAACACATGGATCGCTTCGTCTCCCTGCTCGAATCTCCCTATGGCGCGGGTCTGCCGGATGCGGCGGCGCGGAAAACGGGATGATTCGTTTGCCCTATGTCGCTGCCGGATCATGACGTCATGAAATCCCCCGCCGGCAACGGCCATGATGCCGGGGCCGCGTCCTCGCGGGTGCCCCTAGAGCAGTCGTCGGAGCAG
>CAYLYS010000101.1:1618-5566 GCA_964388175.1 uncultured Chromatiales bacterium
GAGCAGTCGTCGGAGCAGCCTTCGTTTCCCCGGTCGCGGTCGCCGCATTACGGCTGGCCGGCGGCGCTGACCGCGCTCGCTACGCTGATCGTGCTCATGCTGGCGCTGTACTGGCCCGGCGTGGTCAAGCTGGTGAACATCTGGCTGAACTCGCAGACCTATGCCCATGGCATGGTGATCCTGCCGCTCAGCCTCTATCTGGTGTGGACGCGGCGCGCCGCACTGGCGGCGTTGCGGCCGCGTCCGAGCCGGTGGGGCCTGCCCTTGCTGGTGCTGCTCGGGCTGGCGTGGTTCGGCGCGCGCATCGTCGATGTCACCACGGTGCAGACCTTCGTCGTGGTGGCGCTGTTGCCCGTGCTGACGCTGACCGTGATGGGAACGGCGGTGACGCGCACGCTGCTCTTTCCGCTGGCGTTCCTGTTCTTCGCCTGGCCGGCGGGCAATTTCCTCGTGCCCGTCCTGCAGGACTATACCGCCTGGTTCTCGATGCTGATGCTGAAGCTGAGCGGCATCCCGGTTTATCTGGAAGGCCGTTTCATCAGCATACCGAACGGCAATTTCGTCGTTGCCGACGTCTGCAGCGGCATCCGCTATCTCATCGCTTCGGTCGCCATGGGTTCGGTCTACGCTTATCTGGTCTACCGCAGTCTCTGGCGCAGGCTGGCGTTCGTGCTCCTGGCCGTTATCTTCCCCATCATCGCCAACGGTCTGCGCGCGTACGGCATCATCATGATCGCGCACTGGACGGATATGGAATACGCCGTCGGCGTCGATCACCTGATCTACGGCTGGTTCTTCTTCCTGTTCGTCATGCTGCTGCTGTTCTGGATCGGCGGCCGCTTCCGCGAGCCGCATATGGCGTCGCCAGCGTCATCAGCGCCGCACGGCGATGTTCCCCTGGCGCCGCTGCCGGGCCGCGCCATGCTGGCGGCGATGCTCATCGCCGCCACCGCCGCGCTCGCGTTTGGCCCGGTCGCCGACGGCTGGATGACGATGCGCTCGGCGGCCATGCCGGAAACCCTGCGTCAGCCGCTGGCGATGCCGGTCCGGCACTGGCAGGGGCCGGACGCTGCGCTGGATGCCTGGCAGCCGATGTACGCCAGACCCGACGGGCTGGTTCAGGCCGGCTATCGGCATGACGGCGCAGCGCTAGGGTTATACCTGCTGCAGTATCGCCAGGATGCACAGGGCAGCGGTCTCATCCGCTATGACAATCGCATTACCGACGACGTCGTCTGGCGCCGCGTCGCGGAAGCGGGCCGCACCGTGACGCTGCCCGCGGGCGGGCGGCACGAGGTGCGGGAAATGATGCTGCGCGGGCAGGACGGCGTATCGCGCATCGTCTGGTACTGGTATCAGGTCGGCGGCACGGTGACCGTGCATCCCGCCGCCGTCAAGCTGCTCGAAGCCTGGGCGCGCCTGCGCGCGAGCGACGAGGGTTCGCTGCTGGTGATGCTGGCGATCGACTATCAGGTCGATGCCGGCGCCGCGCGCGGGCGCCTGGCGGACTTCATCGCCGACGCCGGCATGCATGTCGGTTTCGCTGCGCAGGAAAGGCCATGATGCGCGCCGATGACGACCGTGGGCCATCTGACGGCCAGTTGCCATCCGCAGCGGCCGGCGACGTCACTCGCCGGCTTGCCGGTCGCGCCGCGCCGCCACTGATCGCGCACATCATCCACCGCCTCGACGTCGGCGGCATGGAGAACGGCCTGATCAACCTCATCAACCATATGCCGGCGGAACGCTATCGCCATGCCATCGTCTGCATGACCGATTACACCGATTTCAGCCGCAATCTCCGCCGCGACGACATCGATCTCTACGCACTGCACAAGCGCGCGGGCAAGGATCTCGGCGTCCACGCGCGGCTGTGGCGGGTGCTGCGTCATCTGCGTCCGGACATCGTCCATACGCGCAATCTCGCCACGGTCGAAACGCAGGTGACGGCGGCGCTGGCCGGTGTGGGCCATCGCGTCCACGGCGAACACGGCTGGGACGTCAGCGACCCCGACGGCTCGAATGTGAAGAACCGGCGCCTGCGTCGTCTGGTGCGGCCGCTGGTGGGCGAATACATAGCGCTGTCGCGTCAGCAGGTCGATTATCTGCGTGACGCCATCGGCGTATCCGCGCGGCGCCTCAGCCATGTCTGCAACGGGGTCGATATCGCGCGTTTCCATCCCGCGCCGGCCGGTCGGGAAGCGCTGCCGGCGGATGGGATCGCTGCGCCGGACACGGATACCCTCGTCATCGGCGCGGTCATGCGCATGCAGGCGGTAAAGGCGCCCGATGTGCTGCTGGAGGCGTTTTTGGACCTGCTGGCGCGCACGCCCGACGGGCGCCGTCGTCTGCGTCTGGCGCTGATCGGCGATGGTCCGATGCTGTCCGGTCTGCGCCGCCGGGTCGAGGCCGCGGCGGCGACGGAACTCGTCTGGCTGCCGGGCATGCGCAGCGACATCCCGGCATTGATGCGCGCGTTCGATCTGTTCGTCGTACCCTCGCATGCCGAAGGCATCAGCAATACCATACTGGAGGCGATGGCCAGCGGCCTGCCGGTGTTGGCGACCGCCGTCGGCGGCAATCCCGACCTGATCGTGCCCGATGTCACCGGCGCGCTCGTTCCCGCCGGCGACGCGCAGCGCATGGCCGATGCGCTGGCGACGTATGTGGACGATCCGGCGCGCCTGCGCCAGCAGGGGCGCGCGGCGCGCGAGCTGGCGCTGCGGCGCTTCAGCATGGAAGCCATGGTGGCGGGATATTTGAATGTCTACGACCGTGTGCTGGCGCGGCGCTGAGACGGCCGCGATACGACCGCGTTTCACCGAGTGATATCATGCGCATCCTTCACATACTCGACCATTCCATACCGCTGCACAGCGGCTACACCTTCCGCACGGCCGCGATTCTGCGCGAGCAGCGTCGCCTCGGCTGGGAAACGTTTCATCTGACCAGCCCCAAGCACACTGCGCCCGGCGGCGATGAGGAAGATGTGGACGGTCTGCATTTCTATCGCACGCGCAGCGCGCAGGGCTCGACGCCGGTGCTGCGCGAGTGGCAGCTGATGGGCGCGCTGACGCAGCGGCTGGAGGCGGTCGCGCGCGAGGTTCGTCCCGACGTGCTGCATGCCCATTCGCCGGTGCTGAATGCGATTCCCGCGCTGCGTGTCGGGCGCCGGCTGGGCATCCCGGTGGTGTACGAGGTGCGGGCGTTCTGGGAGGATGCCGCGGTCGATCACGGCACCAGCCGCGAAGGCGGGCTGCGCTACCGCCTCACGCGCATGCTCGAAACCTATGCCCTGAAGCGCGCCGATCATGTGACCACCATCTGCGAGGGACTGCGGCGCGACATCATCGCGCGCGGTATCGCATCGCAGCGGGTGACGGTGATACCCAATGCCGTCGATGCCGACAAGTTCCGGCAGGGCGCCGCCGCTGACGAGGCGCTGAAGGAGCGTCTGGGCCTGACCGGCAAGCGCGTGCTCGGTTTCATCGGTTCGTTCTATGCCTACGAAGGCTTGGATCTGCTGCTCGATGCTTTTGCCGCCATCCATGCGCAGGCGCCGGACGTGCGTATCCTGCTGGTCGGTGGCGGTCCGCAGGAGGAGCGGCTCAAGGCGCAGGCGCAGCGGCTCGGTATCGATAGCTGCGTGGTGTTCACCGGCCGCGTGCCGCACGGCGAAGTGCAGCGCTATTACGATCTCGTCGATCTGCTGGTGTATCCGCGTTTGCCCATGCGCCTGACCGAACTGGTGACGCCGCTCAAGCCGCTGGAGGCGATGGCGCAGGGCCGTCCGCTGGTCGCCTCCGATGTCGGCGGGCACCGCGAGCTGATCCGCGACGGCGAAACCGGCTGGCTGTTCCGCGCCGGCGATGCCCACGATCTGGCGGCGGTGGTGCTGCGCACCCTGGCCGCGAGCGATGCCTGGGCATCGGTGCGCGCGGCAGGGCG
>CAYLYS010000102.1:0-5478 GCA_964388175.1 uncultured Chromatiales bacterium
GGGTGAAACCGCTTTGTAGTTTCTTCGCATTCATTTCTTGTCTCCGTGCCGGCTGCCGGCGCTTGCCGCTCACTGGTCTTTCGGCATTACCCAGATTTCCTGAACCGCTGCCCTGCGATGTTCGCGCTTGATGGCGATGGTCATGCCCGGTTTCAGATAGGACAGTGTCTGGAACTGGCTCGACGGCGTGTGGACGCGGACCGACGGATCCACGGGAATGGCGCGATCGTCGATGACGATGAACTGTTCCTGCCCGTTGATACCGTCGAGGGTGCCGATTGCTTCGAATTCCTCGGGATAGTGTGCCGGCAGCGCACCGGCGGCATTCACTGCTGCCGGTGCCTGCCCCAGGGCGAAAGCCAGGAGTGCGACGGATATCAGCTTGCTCGTTTTCATTGCATATCCTCCATTCTCTATCCGGATGTCAGGGGCGAATCTCGCGCCAGGACAGGCGGCCTGGATTACCGCTGCCGTCGTCGACCCGGGTGCGGAAAATGTCGCCTTCGTCATCCGGCGTAAACATCAGGTCGTCGATGAAATTCGAGCCCGCCGGGATGTTTTCCATGCGTGTGCCGCTCGGGCGATAGGTGCCATTGATGAGATCGCCGTCGTCGACCTTGTCGTCATTGTTGACGTCATATACCGGCTTGTCGGGATTGCCGCCGTTGCCGATCTTGAGCGCCATCAGCCAGCCCGAGCCGCTGGAATTACAGGTGTCGACGTCGGGGATCAGCGTGTTGAAGAATACGTATTCACCGCGGATCTTGGGGTCGACGATCACGCGTTCGCCGCCAACGGGCAGATCCAGATACCAGCCGTACTGGCTGCTGTAGTCCACGGAATGATCTGTAGTGTGGCGCAGGTCGGCAGTGGAGTTGCCGGTGGCGGTCTGGGCCACCAGATTGCCGCGCGTGAGCTGGGACGAGCCGCTGTCCCATACGCCATAGAAGCTCTGGGTGGCCAGGTTGTTCTTGTCGCCATCGACGATGTACTGGCCAGTGCCGAAAAGGACCAGGATGTTGGGCTGGTTGCTTGCGGTCGAGTGCACATCGGGGTTGCGCGCCAGGATCGGTTTCGAGGTGATCGGCTGCGCGACGCCGGCGACACTGGCGGTGAGCAGCGGCACCGATGCGCCGCCCGATTTATAGGCCACGTCCCAGCTTGCGCTGCCGGCGGCCGACAGATCGAACACCCACAGATTGCCCGCCAGATCGCCGGCATAGACGCGATCGGCCTTGCCGTTGCCGTCGGAGTCGACCAGTGCCGGTGTGGACAGACCATGGGTGCCCGACGCGGTGTCTATGAGCCGGATCAGGGAGCCATCACTGAGGTTGACGATGAACAGCTTGGCTCTGCCGCTGGTGCTGTTGTAGCCGTTGCCGAACACGGCAGCCCATGTGCCGTTTTCCAACTGGGCGATGGTCGGCTTGCTGAAGCTGTAGCCCATGTCGGTGTGGGCGAATTCCCATAGCACGGTGTTGTTGGCGTTGCCCTCGCTGAAGCTCTGCGGCTGGGTGACATCGAGCGCGAACAGGCCCTGCCCCCCGGCGCGGAAACCGCCGATCAGCACGGTGCGCCAGGAGCCGCCGATGACGGCATCGGCGACGGTCGGGCTGAGGTCGGCGTAGTAGCGGTGCTGATAGCTCTGCTCGCTCAGATAGTGCAGGCCCTCATGGCTGGCATCCGAGGACAGCAGGCCAGGTACGTAGGAGATGGCCACTTCACCACTGTCGGCGTAGAAGCCATGCAGCATACCGTCGTTGGCGCCGACGTAGATGACTGCCGGTCGATTGATATTGGTCTGCAGGAAATTCGAGTAATCGGCGGCGCCGAAGGAGGGGTCATCGTCATAGCCCGCCTGCGGGCGGCCGACGAAGACCGGGTTGGAATAAACGATGTCACCGAGCACGGAAGTGCGCTGGCGGAAGTCGTTCCCATTGCCCAGCCCTTCGTTGCTGCGGTCGCCGCGCAGGAAGTCGAGGCGTGCCTGGCCGAGGCTGTCCTTGCTGCCGTCCGGTGCCGTGTTCAGATCGTTCTGCTGGCTTGCCGACAGTGATCCCAGGGTGCGGAAAGAGATGCCTTGACTGCCATTGTGGGTCAGGATCAGGCGGCTGTTCGGGTCCTTGGCGTTGAGCTTGCTGGCGGCATTCCAGATTGTGTTGCCGAGATGGCCTTCATGACTGAGCTCGATGGCCGCCAGAGAGCCCGCCCAGTTGTCGGAAGGGTTGAACGAGGCCTGAAACAGCACATTGTTGACTCCGAGCTGCGCCGTGTTGAACGCCACGGAAGCCGATGAGCTCTTGCCGCGGGAAACGCTGGCGAAGGCGGCACGCAACCCTTCCTGCAGCGCCACCGGATCCTGGGCGTTGTAGAACTCGCCGCGGCCGTTGTAGGCGGCGTGCCAGAGGTCGTCGATCTTCTCCGCTTCGCCGCTGGTGGGGTTGGGCCAATTGAAGCCCGATGCGGTGGGATCGTCGACTTCCGGATTCAATGTGCCGCTGACGCCGAAGGCCACGGTATAGGTGGTCATGTGCTGATGCGGTGCATTGTCCTTGTCACCGGTCTTGAACGGCACATCGTTGCTGAGACTGGTATTCAGGTCGCGCTCGTAATAGTGCATGGCGACGTCGGCCAGGGTGTAGTTGTAGCTGTCACCGTAGGGAGGGCCATCCCATGCCGTGTTGTTGTTGCCGTCGGCGTTGGCGGGGCTGATGCCGGGATTGCTGGCGTCGCTCCAGAAACCGTCGGTCATGAGGATGGTGTAGTTCTTCTGGCACATGCCGCCCTGGCCGGCGGGCAGGATAGGGCAGTTGCTGTTGGCGCTGGTGCCCATGATGTTGCTGGCCTTGCACTCGTAGTACAGGCCGGTCTTGTGCAGGGCGATGCGCAGCGGCGTGGCTTTGCCGTAGCTGCTCGTGAACTGATAACCCGAGGAGTATATGCCGTCGAGCAGTGCGCGCTTGTTACCGCTGGTCGGGTCGGCGTTCATCGAGGCGACGCGGTTGCGTGCGCCGGTGTCTTCATTGATGGTGGCATAGCCGACGCGGATTCCGGTCACTTCCGCGATGGCGGCGGTGGTGGCGTTCTTGGCTGTGTAGTCGCGGCTGCGGTAGTAGCTGAACCAGTTGGCGAAGTTCTGGATTTCCTCGGCATAGGTACATACCGGTGCGGCAGCGCAGTCGGAGCGGCCGATGCTTCCCATATAGGTTGTTGTTTCGGGTTTGATCTCTACCAGCGGGTGCTTATCGGTAGCGTCGACGACCCCGTTGCTGTTCGTGTCTTCCCAGATATGGTAGCGCGCCGGGAAGATCTTGATGCTGTTTAAATTGATGGCGCCGGTGGCATGAGGAGAGGGTCTCCTGTACCAGGCGCTGTATGTCATCTCGGCTGTGAGGTTCTCATATCCCAGGCTGGGATCATAAGGATTGACCAGTGCCTGTGTCGGGTTGGCATTGGTGAAGCCGTTGCCGTTCTTGTTTACACCCACCCAGGGTGTATAAGCGATGTTGGGGTTGTAGTAGACCTTGTTGTAATTGTGGTTCCAGGCGCGCCATATGCCGGAAGCTTCAGCGATTTCTGTTCTGGTGGTGGCGTTGGCACTCACATTGGTGTGCGATGCTATGGCCTCTTCCGTGGGAGCGACACGGGCACGGGCTGGACTGCCTTCGGTGTACCGTTGGTCATTGGTCGCAGTCGAAGTGCGGGGGTGGGTGAACATGTAATAGTATTCCCGGTTAGTGCCTTCACCTTCGTTCACCCACATGTAGCCCGAATCGGCGGGCGTCATCACCGTGAATCCCATGCTGCCCGAGTCGTCGTTGAGGAAGACGACGTTCGGTTCGACGTTGGAGCCGACATACAGCGGTATCTGCGACAGCGCACCCGGTGCGGCCAGCGCCGGATTGGCGGCCGGGCCGAATACCAGCATGGTCATGCTGGCAGCGGAGGCGTAGCGGAAGAGGGTGCATGCGATCTTGTTCATGACGCGGCTCCTGATGGCGATCCTGGTGACGATGCGGCTACTGGTTTCAACGGGGAAACCGGGCCGTAAATATGCTTCGATTGATTTCATCGTGCCTGCAAATGCGTTCATGGCGGTCCATAGTACGATTGCAGCATGATCTGGGTGCTGGCGGTTCCGCCTCCCGCCCGGGCGGTGACACGTGCCCATGTCTTGGTCTGCGGAGGCTCTGCGTAAGGATCTTTTACGTTCAGGCTGTCTTCCGGCTGCGTCAGTATTCTTTCGATGATGTAGCGCGGTTGTGCGGACACGCCGGCAATGGTGCCTGTGTAGGACAGTGAATTCGCCCAGGTCGCTCCATCGAGAACGTCAGGCATGTTCGACCGATCATAGAGCCCGGGGTTGCCGCCATTGAACAGGAAGGGGTTGATGTTCAGTGCCGGTGTCGCGACCGTGGCGAAAAATGTTTCCCCATCGCGCAGTGCCGCTTCCGCGGCCTGGAAGGCAAGCGCCGCGTCGCGGCTGTTGCCGGCCATTCTTTCCTGCAGGCTGGAACCGCCCATGGCGGTGATGCCGATCAGCGTCATCACGATCAGGATGACCAGGCTGATGATCAGCGCCGATCCCGATTGTTTGTTCGTCTTGCGGTTCATGGTGATCTCCGGTTCGTCCGCTTACAGCACGCCGCGGTTGCGCACTTTGACGGTGCTGGTGAACACACGGCGTACTCTCAGGTCGGTCGCGGTGACGTTCGCACCGTCATAGGCATAGGTCTGCGGCGTGGAGGCGATGGCGTTTTCCGTGCGCAGCAGCAGGCTGGCGCGGATGCTGACGACGTCGATCATCCCCGCGGCTGTTTCGTGGGCGCGCACATAGCGGTTGGCGATGCCGTCGCCGTCGGTGTCCACGCCGTACTGAAGCTGCAGGTTCTCCACGTTGTCGACCAACTCCTGCGCGGCGGACATCTGTGGCACACCGCCCACGTTGACCAGGGTGCGCCGGAACAGGGATGGGTTGCCGGCCGTGCCGGTGGCGATGTAATAAATGCTGGTCTGCAGGTGACCTACTTCGGATGCGGGACTGTAAGAAGAGGTGAGTGCGGTATGGGCGATGTTCAGCCTGCCGCCGCCAAGCGAGGTGCCGGTTGCCTGGAATATCGCGGCTGGGAACGCTGCGGATTGGTTGCAGTCACTGACCATGAGGATATCGCCCGCGGCAATGGTCACGGGTGCGGCGGCGTCCACCGAGATGGTGTTGCTGTTGCCGGGCCGATTGGCGATGGCCCCATCGCGCGACATGCTGCGCATGACGATGACGTCGGTGCCGTTGAGCGCTTCACCCGCTATTGCCGCGGGCAACGCTGGATTCCAACCGCCGCCGGTCCATTCGTGGCCTTCGATCGGTGTGTCGATGTTCCAGCGGAAGTCGTTGGGTGGTACGAGCGTGTTCTCTATTGCTCCGGCGCGGAAGCAGCCGGTATACCCCCCCATGCGCAGATCGTCGGTCAGCATCTCGAC
>CAYLYS010000103.1:0-4962 GCA_964388175.1 uncultured Chromatiales bacterium
GGGGTGCGCGCATCCGGCGCCGCCGTGCAGCGCATGATCGAGGACCAGATCGCGCGCGGCATCCCCGCGCAGCGCATCGTGCTCGCCGGTTTTTCCCAGGGCGGCGCCGGATGCGCGCACCCCTTCCTCGTCTTCGCGGCGCTGCAGCTCCGTGCCGGCGATGTCGTACCAGGCGCGCATGCGCAGGCCGCCGTTGATGGTGATGGCGCGATAGGGCGCGTGCGGGAAGAGAAAACGTAGCGCAAGCCGCTCCGGCAGGGCGAGTTCGGGAACGATGGGGGCGAAATCGTCGCCGTCGGCACCCAGACCGTGCAGCCAGATGACCGCGGCCTGCGCCGGCACCGCAGGCTCGACGATGATGCCGTCGAAATCGCCGGATGATGCGTATGTGTCGTTCATGGTTGATTGGCCTGTGTGATAGGGAGTCGATTATACTGTGAAGCGTTTTCGCCGGGCGCATCCGTTCACCGCCCCGACACTGGACACGATGAATACCATGCATGAACTCCTGGCTGGCGCCGTATGCCGGCGACTGGCGCTGCCGGCCGCGCTGCTGCTGTGCCTCGCGGCGCTGGCAGCCTGCGGGCAGAAGGGCGCGCTCTATATCCCGGAACCGGTTCCGGCGCCGGCATCCTCACAGAACGAATCGAACTGAATGGATCACTTTCCGCTGCGCGACGGTGTGCTGCACGCCGAGCACGTCGACCTGAGAACACTGGCCGACACCTACGGCACGCCTTGCTACGTTTATTCGCGTGCCGCGTTCGAACAGCACTGGCGCGCTTTCGACGAGGCTTTCTCCGGGCAGGACCACCTGGTCTGCTTCGCGGTCAAATCCTGTTCCAACATCGCCGTGCTCGATGTGCTCGCACGCCTGGGTTCGGGCTTCGACATCGTTTCGCGTGGCGAGCTGGAGCGGGTGCTCGCCGCCGGCGGCGCGGCCGACAGAACGGTTTTCTCCGGCGTCGGTAAATCGGCCGCGGAGATCCGCTATGCGCTGGAAGTCGGTATCCATTGCTTCAACGTGGAATCGGCGCCCGAACTGGAGCGGATTGCGGCCATCGCCGCGGATATGGGGCTGCGCGCGCCGGTATCCCTGCGCGTCAACCCGGACGTGGACGCCCAGACCCATCCCTATATCGCCACCGGACTCAAGGAGAACAAGTTCGGCATCGCCATCGACGAGGCCGAAGCGCTGGCGCTGCGCGCGGCCGCGATACCCTCGCTCCGTCTGCTCGGGCTGGACTGCCACATCGGTTCGCAACTGGTGTCGGTGGCGCCGTTCGTCGATGCCCTCGACCGTTTGCTCGTGCTCATCGATCGGCTGGCCGCGCGAGGCGTGCTCGTCACCCATCTCAATATCGGCGGTGGACTCGGCGTGCGCTATCGCGACGAAACGCCGCCCCTGCCCGGCGACTATGCGCGTGCGCTGCGCGCCCGCCTGGGCGGCCGCGACTGCCGCTTGCTGATCGAGCCGGGGCGCGCGATCACGGCAAACGCGGGCATATTGCTGACGCGGGTCGAATATCTGAAGCCGGGCGAGCAGCGCAATTTCGCCATCGTCGACGCCGGCATGAACGATCTGTTGCGCCCCTCTCTCTATGGCGCCTGGCACGACATCGTGCCGGTGGTGCCCGCGGCGGCGGATGCGGCGAGCCTGCGCTGGGACGTGGTCGGCCCGGTCTGCGAGACCGGCGATTTCCTCGGCAAGGAACGTCTGCTGGCGCTGCGCGAAGGCGAGCTGCTTGCCGTGCGTTCAGCCGGTGCTTACGGTTTCGTCATGAGCTCGAACTACAATTCCCGGCCGCGCGCCGCCGAGGTGATGGTCGACGGCGGTGAGATGCATCTGATCCGCGAACGGGAAACGCTCGCCGGCCTGTATCGGGGTGAGCGCCTGCTGCCGCAGCCGTAGCCGGCGGTTTTTGCCGCCGCGTTACCGCGGTGCTTCGAAGCGGAAGGATTGCTGGCGCCAGGCTTCGTAGACCGCGATGGCGACCGCGTTCGACAGATTGATGCTGCGGCTGCCGGCGGCCATGGGAATGCGCAGGACATCGCGCTCGGGCAGTGCGGCGATCAGCTCCGCCGGCAGGCCGCTGGTTTCGCGCCCGAACAGAAAGGCATCTCCCGGCGCATAGCGGGGCTCGGTATGGTCTCTGCGCCCGCGCGTCGAGCAGGCATAGAGATGCGGGGGCGAGATCTGCGCCAGGCAGGCGGCGAGATCGTCATGTACCTGCAGGCGCGTGTATTCATGATAGTCGAGCCCGGCACGGCGCAGCCGCGCGTCGTCGAGTTCGAAGCCGAGCGGGCGGATCAGGTGCAGCGCGGTATGGGTGTTGGCGCACAGGCGTATAATGTTGCCGGTGTTGGCCGGGATTTCCGGATGCAGCAGAACGACGTGAAACATCGGTACAGGATTCCATGACAGTGATGACGGTTGGCAAGCGGAGCGCGGTTCGATGAGCGTCGCGCCGCCCGCGCTCAGTGAAGCGGAGCAGCGCATGCTCGCGCTCGAATTCTGCGGCATGCATTTCGCCTCGCCGCTGGTGCTGCTTTCCGGCTGTGTCGGTTTCGGAGAGGAGTATACCCGCATCGACGGTTTCTCCAATCGCGACGTGGGGGCGATCTGCCTGAAGGGCACCACGCTGGCGCCGCGCCTGGGCAATCCGCCGCATCGCGTCGCGGAGACGCCGATGGGCATGCTCAACGCCATCGGATTGCAGAACCCCGGCGTCCGTCACGTCGTCGACGGCATTCTGCCGACGCTCGATTTTTCCGAAACGCGTTTCATCGCCAACGTCTCGGGATCGACCGTCGAGGAATACATCGAAGTCACGCGGGCGTTCGACGATTCGCCGATCGATGCCATCGAGATCAATATTTCCTGTCCCAACGTGAAGGAAGGCGGCGTGCAGTTCGGCAACGATCCGGACATGTCCGCGCGTGTCGTCGCCGCCTGTCGCGCGGTGACGAACAAGCCATTGATCACCAAGCTGTCCCCCAATCAGACCGATATCGCCGAGAATGCCAGACGCTGCATAGAGGCGGGCACCGATGCTTTCGCGGTGATCAATACCCTGACCGGGATGCAGATCGATATCGAGCGGCGCACGCCGGTGCTCGGCAACAATCAGGGCGGACTGTCAGGGCCTGCGATCAAGCCGATCGCGGTGCTCAAGGTCCATCAGGTGCATCAGGTGTGCAAGGCGCATCGCATTCCGATCATCGGCCAGGGCGGCGTGGTGTCGGCGGAGGATGCGATCGAATTCCTCATCGCCGGTGCGAGCGCGGTGGGCGTCGGTACCGGCCTGTTCTACGATCCGCTGCTGTGTCCGAAGATCAATGCCGGCCTGGTCGAGTATCTGCGCCGCCATCGCATGGCGCACATCGGCGAACTCAGCGGCACGCTGCGCCTGAACGGCGCGCCGGTCGCCTGCGGCTAGGGCGCCTCTGTAACCTCTCAGCTCGGCTTGTTGTCGTTGGCGGCGGTGAGCGGCCGATCGAGACACGCTGTGAATACAGCCCTCGCTCGCCGGTCGCATCCCTGCGGCCGGCGGTCCCGATCGACAGCACCTCTCCCATTCTCACCGGGCGGTTTGTTCACGGAACGGCTCGCGCCGGGCCGCGCACGGGCTTCCTCTCATTCACCGTCGACGCCGTCGTCGTCACCGCCATCTTCACTGGCGATGCCGAGTTCCTTGATCTTGCGGGTCAGGGTGTTGCGCCCCCAGCCGAGCAGTCGCGCCGCTTCCTGGCGGCGGCCGCCGGTGTGTCTCAGCGCGGTTTCTATCATGATGCGTTCGAAGGTCGGGACGGCGTCGTCGAGCAGCGCGTTGCCACCCTGCTGCTGCAGGCGCGCTTCCGCCCAGTGCTCCAGCGCGGTCTCCCAGGCGATCGTCGCGGTCGCCGGGGCGGTTTCGTCCTTCAGTTCCGACGGCAGATCCTCGATGTGGATGACCTGACCCGGCGACATCACCGTCAGCCAGCGACAGGTGTTTTCGAGCTGGCGGACGTTGCCCGGCCAGTCTATCTGGCAGAGGAATTTCTCGCTGTCCGGATCCAGGGTTTTCGCCTCGACCGACAGTTCCTGGGCGGCCTGGGCAAGGAAGTGGCGCATCAGTTCCGGGATGTCGCCGCGCCGCTCGCGCAGCGCCGGAATGTGAATGCGAATGACGTTGAGGCGGTGATAGAGATCCTCGCGGAACAACTGGTCGCGCACCCGCTGCGCCAGATTCTGGTGAGTGGCGGCGATGATGCGCACATCGACGCGTATCGGCGTATGGCCGCCCACACGGTAGAACTCGCCGTCGGCGAGCACACGCAGCAGACGTGTCTGCAGTTCCACCGGCATGTCGCCGATTTCATCGAGGAAGAGCGTTCCGCCGTCGGCCTGCTCGAAGGGGCCGCGATGCAGGTTCTGTGCGCCGGTGAAGGCGCCGCGCTCGTGGCCGAAGAGATCCGATTCGAGCAGCTCGCGCGGAATCGCCGCCGTATTGATGGCGATGAAAGGACCGTTCACGCGCGGGCTGTGCCGGTGCAGGGCGCGTGCCACCAACTCCTTGCCGGTGCCCGATCCGCCGGTCAGCAGGACGCTCATATTGGAGCGCGCGAGACGCCCGATGGCGCGGAAGACCTCCTGCATGGCCGGCGCCTTGCCGACGATTTCCGGCGAGGTGGAGGCGACGTCGATGCTCTTGCCGACGGTGCGCCGGCGCTGGCGGATGGCGCGGTTGACCAGTTCGGTGGCTTCGTCGACGTCGAAGGGCTTGGGCAGGTATTCGAAGGCGCCGCCTTCATAGGCGGCGAGTGCGCTGTCCAGATCGGAGTGAGCGGTCATGATGATGACCGGCAACTGGGGATACGCCGAACGTATCCGCTCCATGAGCTTCAGCCCGTCCATGCCGGGCATGCGGATGTCGGCGTATCCCCAGTTGCCGGTCATCATCATGACCGCGCACTCCGATC
>CAYLYS010000104.1:0-4765 GCA_964388175.1 uncultured Chromatiales bacterium
TCACCTACTGCCGCATCGGCGAGCGCTCCAGCCACACCTGGTTCGCGCTGAAGAAACTGCTCGGCTACGAGGTCGCCAACTACGACGGCTCATGGACCGAGTACGGAAACACGGTCGGTGTCCCGGTGACCAATCTGGCCGGTACTGTCTGGGGCGGCAAATAAGGAAGCTCTCGCCATCCCATTCCTGAAAAGGATTTCAGGCCTGATCATGGCGGTGCTTGCACCGCCATTTTTTTTCATCCGGAACTCAAGGCATGCCTGAAACGAATCGAACGACGAACCCGCTGCTGCCGCCACGCCACCACCTGATCGCCACTGCCCTCGTGCTGCTCGGCCTGTGGCAACTCGGACGCGCGCTGTCCAACCTGCCCGAGGGCAGTGAACTCGCACTGTCGCTGTGGCTGGGCGTGATCTTCGGCGTGCTGCTGCAGCGCTCGCGCTTCTGCTTCTACTGTGTCAGCCGCGACTTCATCGAAACACGCGATGCGCGCGGCCTGCTCGGCATTCTCACCGCGCTCGCCGTCGGCACCCTCGCCTATCACGCCGTCTTTGGCGCCTTCCTGCCTGAGCCGGTCAGCACGCGGCTGCCGCCCGGGGCGCACATCGGCCCGGTGAGCTGGGTGCTCGTCGCCGGCGCCTTCGCGTTCGGCCTCGGCATGGCTATCGCCGGCTCCTGCATCAGCGCCCAGCTCTACCGCCTGGGCGAAGGCGCGCTCGCCGCGCCGGCGGCACTGCTCGGCACCGGTATCGGATTCATACTCGGCTTTCTGTCGTGGAACCGCCTGTACCTGGGCGCATTGCAGGAAGCGCCGGCACCGTGGCTGCCACACAGCCTCGGCTACGGCGGCTCGCTCATCGCGCAATTATTAGTGCTCGGCGCACTCGCCCTGCTGCTCGTGCGTGTTCACCGCGCGCCTGCGGACACCGACACGCAGCCATGGTGGCGCCGGCGCTGGCCGACCTATGCCGGCGGCGCGCTGATCGGGACACTCGGCGCGATTGCCTATCTGCGCATCGCGCCGCTCGGCGTCACCGCCGAGCTCGGCAGCCTCTCGCGCACGGTCGCCGACGGCATCGGCATCCTGCCCGCACGACTGGAAGGACTGGATACGCTGCGCGGCTGCGTATCGATCGTGAAGGAAACACTGTGGTCGAACAACGGCGCACTCATCACCGGCCTGGTATTCGGCTCCTTCGCGGCGGCGCTCTTCTCCGGCGACTTCCGCCCGCGCCTGCCGGGCGGCGCCGAGCTGCTACGGTCACTCGGCGGCGGCATCCTCATGGGCTGGGGCGCCATGGTTGCCCTCGGCTGCACCGTCGGCGCGCTGCTCTCCGGCATCATGGCCGCCGCGCTCTCCGGCTGGCTATTCGCCGTGTTCTGCGCGCTCGGCCTTTATCTCGGCTGGTGGCTGCGGCAACGCGGACGCTGAGCCTGCCACAGCCCGCCGCGGCTTTCAGCGGCCAGACCCATCGACCCATCAGGGTGAGACACTTTCGATCCACACACGCGCGGCATACCGCTGCCCCAGCTCAAAAGTGCCTGCCCCATTCACCGCAGCCAGATCAACCCTCAACGCCCCAGAAAATCATCCTTGCCCAGCGCCACGCCGTTATGGCGCAGAATGCCGTAAGCGGTCGCGCAGTGGAAAAAAACATTGGGCAGCACGCGTTCATTGAGATAGGCAGCGCCGCTCATCGTCAGCATGCCCTGATGAGTCTTCAGCGTGATCGCACGGTCTTCCGAGCCGTCGATCTGCTCCGGCTGGAAAGTCTGCAGATAGGCCACCGTCTTGTGCAGCCGCGCGATCAGATCGGGAAAGCTGGTTTCATTGTCTTCATAGGATGGCGGCTCCACCCCGGCGAGACGCGCGGCGCAACCCTTGGCATTGTCGCTCGCGATCTGCACCTGCTTCGACAGCGGAAACATATCGGGATACAAACGCGCATTGATCAGCACCGCGGGATCTATCCGGCGCGCCTCGGCATGCGCCGCCGCTTTCTCCAGCACCGCGGCCAGATTGTTCAGCGCGCGCACGAATACGGGAATCGAAGCCTGATACATGGACATCTTCATGGGGAGCTCTCCGGCTGAGGTTAGGGGGAACGACCGATCCGGGCGACAGCATAGCATGGGCGCGGCATCTGGGAAGATGGGTGGTTTGCACCACCCGATGTCACAACAGGCGGACATCGCAGAGCAAGGTTTCGTTGCGGATGGCCCTGCAAATCAGTCGTCGAGATAGCCAGCAATAGCCGCTCAGCGTGCTATGCGGGCACGGGCGGTTAAGGTGTCAATGCACTGATGTATCATCAAGAGCTCGGGGAGAATCCTCTGCTGACGCCTCGTCAACACTAACGGCATGCTGCCTGGCTTCTTCCAATAATTTCAATATCCAACTGTTCTCTGGCTCCCAGCGCACCAACTCTTCCAGAAACGGCAACGCTTCCTGATAACGCTTATCCCCGCCGAGGATCTGACCCAACCATCTGATGGCATCCAGATCGTACCGATTCCGTTCATATATTTGATAAAGATGCCGTAGCGATTCGTCCTTGTTACCCTGCACGCGATAAACCGTGGCCACATCGTGCCGAGTCAGGGTCAATGTCGGATCTATGGCCAGCGCCCGCTCACCATATTCGATCGCCTGGATATGCAGCGCACGGCGTCTCTCCTGATCGCTCTGCCCTCTCGACATACGCCTGCTGACATCAGCCAGCGCCGCCAGCGCATCGATATCCTGAGGGAAAGAATCCAGATACACCAACAACTCCTTCTCCGCTCTTTCGAGATACTTGATCTCTTCCTTCCCATTTCTCTTTGCCCCAATCCGCGACTGAAACAGCTCACTCTTGTAATCCTGCATGGGGTTAACGCTTATCGTGCCCGTGTACGCCTGCAAAGGGTAAGTGACCGTGGCAAGGCTTTTACTCCCTGCGTATGAATAAAGCTCCGCCTCCATTTCCGTCGGAGTCTTGCCGAAAGCCATGACGAACGCAGAACCGGCGGTTTCCCGATTTTCAGACAGCTCCAGGTATTCCCCGAGAGATGACCGATAGTCCGGTACTGGCGGCTTTCTCAACGCCCCGAGCATCACATAATGAACGAAGTACCATGTTCGAACGACGCCATGAGCATCGTCAGCCGGAATTTCACCGGCCACCAGTCCGTCGAGCATCGGAGTATATGGCCCTTTCGGCCAACCATGTCTGGCATCCACTTCTCCGAACGTTATCTTGTCGCCTCTGATCTGCGCGGACGCAAAGAATTCGGAAAATCCGTTCCGAAGCCACCGGGCAACCCATCCACGAGGAGCTAGCTGATGGGAAACGTAGTAGTACTGAATCATATTCTGCCGATGCACACTGAGATGGGATGGTCCCGTGACCACTGTAGCGCGGTCGCTCACATTCGTAAAAAACGCAACGACTTCTTGTCCGGATTTGGCCCTATCAAGGCCCATCGGACTTCCGTACATAACGATGTTCATGGGTCTAGCTTCAATCAGAGGAAGGAAGCGTCCCAATGCCTGCCGGAACTGCTCCGCGTGAATCAGCGTTTGCCGCGCCTCCTTCTCCGAACCGGCCGTGTAAAGAACGAAGTTCTCCGATGAATACTCTCTCCACTCTATAGCGTGAGAAGCCGCATTCGACGCCATCAGAATCAGCAAAAGAATGACTGCTAATAACTTTTTTGATTTATCCATGCTCCCCTCCATCATTCCGACAGCATAGCGCACGCAAGAAAAAACCCGCGGCAGACTCAGCCTGCCGCGGGTCATTGCTAAGTGGCGGCGCTGTCGGCGCCGGTCTTCTGGGTGACATTACCTAGCACATCGCAGGCATAGGATCTTGCATTTGTGCCCGAGATGATCGCCAAACGATTATTGTTCGCATCTTAATCCTGTGTCCGAAAAATTAGGGGTATCTCAGACCCTGTTCTTTCCAGAACCGAACGTTCCTCGCCCTAACGTTGACATGAAGTGAGACCTGTTGCCAGCTCGCCTAAGAGATCCTTGCGCTCGCCCGTGAGTGCTGTCTCGTTGTTTTCATTAATCGCTACGTAGCGCACCGGCGCCGCCGTACCCAAGTCATAAATCGTGTAGCCGCCATTGAGCGGTGCAGATGATTCCTTTCCCATATGCCGCACACCGTCCACCATCTTGGCAGGCAGAAGGGACGCGAGAACTTCAGGCCCACCACCGGCAAAGTGACGCCGCACACGGACCACATCCTCCCTGTCACCAGGCAGCGGCAGGATTGTCCATCGCGGGGGCAGTTCATAACAGTGCCCGGCAACCTGTACCACACCGTCGTAGGCGTACCGGTCCCACAGATAGTTAACCCAGCCGCTTTTAACAGCCAAGAACCATGCACATCCCATGGCTGCCACAATAGACGCCGCAATTAATCCTGCGCGCCCTCTCATTGCCCAGCCACCACGCCCGTCGCGCCACTGACTGCCAAATCGCGAATATTAGCCGGGACAGGCCCCGTCACCGACGTACCTGGAATGGCTCTGCCGAAGGATGTCGCGGCATCCCATGTGTGCTGAATCGCGGATCGATGCGCTTGGTTAGCATTTCCCTGATATGACTGCATTTGCCCGGAAGAACAGGTTCCTGAAGAAAGGCATGTCAGCAACTTGTTCTCGTTATCTCGCCCCATCACCGCAGAGGATAGAGCCGACTCCGTACTAGAGATACCGTCATTGCAACCCTTGACAGCCATACCAACACCTAAGCCCGCAAGTCCCCACTTGA
>CAYLYS010000105.1:0-4560 GCA_964388175.1 uncultured Chromatiales bacterium
TGCGAATATATGACCGGCGGCGTGGTGGTGGTGCTGGGTCAGACCGGACGCAACTTTGCCGCCGGCATGAGCGGCGGCATCGCCTATGTGCTCGACGAGGACGGCACCTTCGAAAGCCGCTGCAATCTCGCCATGGTCGGCCTGGAGCCGGTTGTCGAAGAGGAGCAGGCGCTGGAGGAGCTCGAACACATGGGCGGCAGTCTGGAAGGCCACGGCCGCGTCGATCTGATGCACGACATGTCGTGCTACGACGAACTGCGTCTGCGCCACCTGATCCAGCGTCACGTCAACTACACCGACAGCGCGCGCGGCAAGCGCATACTCGAGAACTGGCGGGAATATCTCCCCCTCTTCGTCAAGGTGATGCCGGTCGATTACCGGCGCGCGCTGGAGGAAATGAAGGCAGCGCAGGCCGACGCCACGCGTTCCACCAGTGCCAGCAGGGGAGGACACTGAGCATGGGTAAGCCCACGGGATTCATGGAGTACGAGCGCAAGGATCACGCTTACCTCCCGGTAGAGCAGCGCATCAAGCACTATTCGGAGTTCACCGTGCCGCTGACGCCGGCCGAACTCGGCATCCAGGGCGCGCGCTGCATGGATTGCGGTATTCCCTTCTGCCACAACGGCTGCCCGGTCAACAATATCATTCCGGACTGGAACGATCTCGTTTACCGCCAGCAGTGGCGCGAAGCGCTCGACGTGCTGCAATCGACCAACAATTTCCCCGAATTCACCGGCCGCGTCTGCCCGGCGCCGTGCGAGGAAGCCTGCACGCTCAACATCGACGACAATCCGGTGACGATCAAATCGATCGAAGGCGCCATCGCCGATCGCGCCTGGGATGAGGGCTGGATCGCGCCGCAGCCGCCCGCGCACAGAACCGGCAAGCGCGTCGCCGTCGTCGGCTCGGGTCCAGCGGGCCTCGCCTGTGCGCAGCAGCTCGCGCGCGCGGGACACGACGTCACCGTATTCGAAAAGCAGGACCGCATCGGCGGACTGCTGCGCTACGGCATTCCGGATTTCAAACTGGAAAAGCACCTCATCGACCGCCGTATCCAGCAGATGCAGGGCGAGGGCGTGAGCTTCCGCACCGGCGTGCACGTCGGGCGCGATCTGCCTGCGCAGCAACTGATGGATGAATTCGACGCCGTGGTGCTGGCGGGCGGCTCGGAACAGCCGCGCGATCTGGACGTGCCGGGTCGCGAACTCGCCGGCGTGCATTTCGCCATGGAATTTCTGCCGCAGCAGAATCGCCGCGTCGCCGGCGACGTCGTGTTGCCCGAAGTTTCGCTCAGCGCCGAGGGCAAGCACGTCCTGGTGGTCGGCGGCGGCGATACCGGATCGGACTGCATCGGCACTTCCATCCGCCAGGGTGCGCTGTCGGTGACCCAGATCGAAATCCTGCCGCGCCCGCCCGAGCACCCGGACAAGGGCACGACCTGGCCCTATTGGCCCAACCGGCTGCGCACTTCCAGCTCCCAGGCCGAGGGTGTGACGCGCGACTGGGCCGTGCTCACCAAGGAACTGATCGGCGAGAACGGCCGGGTGAAGGCCGCGCGCGCGGTGCGCGTGCACTGGGCGCAGGACGCTGCCGGCCGCTGGCAGATGCAGGAGCTGCCGAAGCAGACCGTCGAATTCCGTGCCGATCTGGTCCTGCTGGCGATGGGCTTCATTCATCCGGTGCGACAGGGTATGCTGGAGCAGCTCGGCGTCGCGTTCGACGCGCGGGGTAATGTAGCTGCCGATACCGATGCTTACCGTACTTCCATTCCCAAGGTTTTCGCCGCCGGCGACATGCGTCGCGGCCAGTCGCTGGTGGTGTGGGCCATTCGCGAAGGTCGCCAGGCCGCTCGTGCCGTCGATGAATTCCTGATGGGACATACTGAACTGCCGCGCTGAATCGATCGAGATCATGGTGGAATTGAGGAACGACCGTTTCCTGCGTGCCCTATTGCGTCAACCGGTGGACGTCACCCCGGTATGGATGATGCGTCAGGCCGGCAGGTACCTGCCCGAATACCGCGCCACGCGCGAGCGCGCCGGCAACTTCATGGGGTTGTGCACCAATCCCGAACTCGCCTGCGAAGTGACCTTGCAGCCGCTCGACCGCTACGCGCTCGACGCCGCCATTCTGTTTTCCGACATCCTCACCATTCCGGATGCGATGGGCCTGGGCCTGCATTTCACCACCGGCGAAGGCCCGTGCTTCGAGCGCCCGGTGCGCACGGCGGCCGACATCGATGCGCTCGGCGTGCCCGATCCCGAGCAGGAACTGCGCTACGTCATCGATGCCGTGCGGCTGATCCGCCGCGAACTGCATGGCCGCGTGCCGCTGATCGGTTTTTCCGGCAGCCCGTGGACGCTGGCGACCTATATGGTCGAGGGCGGATCGAGCAAGAACTTCGCACTGGTGAAAGGGCTGATGTTCGATCAGCCGGCGCTCATGCACCGCCTGCTCGACAAGCTGGCGCAGTCGGTCACCGTTTATCTCAACGCCCAGATCCGCGCCGGTGCGCAGGCGGTGATGCTGTTCGACACCTGGGGCGGTGCGCTCACCACGCGGGACTATCACGCCTTCTCTCTCGATTACATGCGCCGCATCATCGCCGGCCTCACGCGCGAGAGCGAAGGCCACCGTGTGCCGGTGATCCTGTTCACCAAGGGCGGCGCCGGCTGGCTGGAAACGATGGCCGACAGCGGCGCCGATGCGCTCGGCATCGACTGGACCATCGATCTCAGCGCGGCGCGCCGCCGCGTCGGCGACCGCGTCGCGCTGCAGGGCAATATGGATCCCTGCATCCTGTACACCTCGCCCGAGCGCATCCGCGCGGAAGTGCAGACCATACTCGACAGCTACGGACCGGGCGAGGGACACGTCTTCAATCTCGGCCATGGCATCCACCCCGGCATCGATCCAGAGCGTGTGCGCGTGTTCATCGACGCCGTGCATGAATTGAGCGCGCCTTTTCACGGCTGACCAGCGGAGTACAGAGCGATGATGGAACCCGGCTCGATGCATGCGCCGATTCCCCCGGAGTTTCAGAAACTGCGGGAACTGGAATCCTTCTCCGACGATATGTTCAACCGCATCGTCGCCTTCCAGGAGCGGATGCACGCGGCGTGGAATCCGCAGGCACCGTTCGCCGAGCGCATCGCCGGCCTGCCGCTGCATGCCCTGCTCTTCAGCAATCCCGACCGCAATCCCGCGACTCATGCGCAGACGATCGCCGCTTTCTATCCGCTGCGCGCCGAGCTGAGCCAGATCGTCGCCTGCGCGCGCCAGGTCGCGGCCGATCCGCTGATCTGCGATGTGCATGCGCGCAACGGTTTTCTCGGCAGCCTGCTCGCGCGCGAGGGCGTGCGCGTCATCGGCGTGCAGGATCCGGCGGACAAACCCAACCAGATCGAAAGCTTTCACGACGCCGAAGTGTACGAGCCGCTCGCCGTTTCGCTCGACGAGCTCGATCGTCCCTTCGATGTTGCCATCTCGGCGTGGATGCCATCCGGCGTCAACCGCACGCCGGCGATCGTGCGCCACCGTCCCAAGCTGATCGTCTTCATCCATACCCGCCACGTCGACGAATCGAGCAGTCGCCCGCAGACCGGCACGCCCGAGGCATACACCGATCTGCCGCCGAACTACGCCCAGATCGCCGAGTGGACCATCGAACGTCCGCAGGATCTGCTGCACGAAGTGTGGCCGGACCTGACGCCGAGCATCGCTGAAGTGCGCCACGTCCGCCTCTTCGCCGACGAACCTTGGCAGAATATCCACGTCGACAGCGAAGTGGTGAGCGCAGAGCCCTACGACTGGGAACGCGATCTCGACATGGCACTGACGGCGCTGGAAGCGAAGGAATCGCTGCGCGCGCGCGGTTTTTCGGTCTGATCCGCGATACGGCGGACTCACGGTGCCGGTTGCGCCCGTTTAGCGGCCAGGACTTGTCCTCTGTGATGTTCTTGCCGGCTGCGATAATGCAAAAGCATTAGCCGGCTCCCTCCCTACCCACACGGATGCGGCTCATCCGGATTTTCGGCATTGCGGCTGGATCACTGCCCCGTATAAAGTTGGCGAAAAGCCTGCCGGCCGCTCGCGTGCATTGCCGCGGGTCATCACCGCAGGCAAACGCCAGCAAGGATCAGATAATGCGAACAAAAACGATCGTGCAGCTCGGCGCCCTGGTTCTGCTGGGCGCTGCAATCATGGATATCCCGATGCAGGCGCAGGCCGCCGCTCCGCCGGCGGTCGGCCAATACGTCATTCCGTCCTTCGATCACATCGATGACGTCGAGGCCCTGCAAGCGGCCACCTCAGAGGCACAACGGGCTATCCAGGACATCGTGCGGGCGAGGTCGCAGGCTGCGAAGACGCCGGCGGAACTGTCGGCCGTCTACGATGGGTACACGCAGAAGATGCGGGAACTCGCGCAAGCTTCCGGGCAGCGTTACGAGCAACTGCTCGTGCGCGAGAATGAAAGGCGCGCCGCGGCGGCGGCCACCCCCGCAGCGCCCGCGGCCGGAGCGCCTGCGGCAACAGCAAGCGCCGGTCCCGGTTCGG
>CAYLYS010000106.1:0-4374 GCA_964388175.1 uncultured Chromatiales bacterium
CTCGGCGCGCAGCGCCTTGAGCCGCTCCTTCTGGCGCACGCCGAAGCGCTGCTCCTCGTCGATGATCACCAGGCCGAGATCCTTGAAGCGCACCGTGCCGTGCAGCAGCTTGTGGGTGGCGATGATGATGTCGATCTTGCCGTCGGCGAGCGCGGCGAGCATCTGTTCCTGCTCGCGCGCCGAGCGGAAGCGCGACAGCACCTCGATGCGCACCGGCAGATCGGCGAAACGGTCACGGAAGTTGCGGTAATGCTGCTGGGCGAGCAGGGTGGTCGGCACCAGCACGGCGACCTGGGCGCCGCCCTGCACGCTGAGGAAGGCGGCGCGCATGGCGACCTCGGTCTTGCCGAAACCGACGTCGCCGCACACCAGGCGGTCCATCGGCTGGGCCGAGGTCAGGTCGGCGATGACGTCGCGGATGGCATCGAGCTGATCGGGCGTTTCCTCGAAGGGAAAGCCCGCGGCGAAGGCGGCGTACTGATCGTCCGGCGGCGGCAGGGCGCGGCCCTGGCGCGCCTGGCGGCGCGCATAGACGTCGAGCAGTTCGGCGGCGACGTCACGCGCGCGCTCGGCGGCGCGGCGGCGCGCTTTCTGCCACTGGCCGCTGCCGAGCCGGTGCAGCGGCGCGTTCTCCGGCGAGGCGCCGCTGTAGCGGCTGATCAGATGCAGCGAGGCAACCGGCACGTAGAGCTTGTCGCCACCGGCGTATTCGAGTTTGAGGAATTCGTTGCGCATGCCGCCGGCATCGAGCGTCTGCAGACCGAGATAGCGGCCGACGCCGTGTTCCTCGTGCACCACCGGTGCGCCGGGCTGCAGCTCGCTCAGATCGCGGATGATGGCGTCGGCATCGCGTTCGCGCCGTTTGCCGCGGCGGCGGCGCTGCATGACGTATTCGCCGAAGATCTGTGCTTCGGTGATGACGGCGAGGGACGGATCGTCGGTGAGCAGTCCTTCGTCGAGGCCGGTCACCGCGATCGCCAGGCGCGCTTCGGAATCGATGAAGGCGCCCCAGCCCGCTACCTCGCGCGGCATACTGCCGCTGTTCTCGCGCAGCAGATCGAGCAGGGTTTCACGCCGGCCGGGCGTTTCCACGACGAGCAGCACCCGTCCGGCGAACTCGCGGAGAAACTGATGGAAGGGCGCGAAGGGCTGGCGCGCCTGCGCCGTGGCGGCGAGCCGCGGCGGCGCATGCAGCGCGAAATCGCAGTCCGGCGCATCGCCGCCGGTGGCGAAGGACTGCAGCCGGGCGCGGCGGCAGGCGGCGAAGCCGGCCATGAGTTCGTCGGGCGGCACGAAGACGCGCGCCGGCGGCACCAGCGGGCGCTCGGTGTCATAGCGTCCCTGCTCATGACGCTCGCCGATCTCTTCCCAGAACTGCGCCGCCGCCGCTTCGGTATCCGCCAGCGTCAGGATCAGGCTGTCCTGGGGCAGATAGTCGTGCAGGGTGACGGTCTCTTCGAAGAACAGGGGCAGATAGTATTCGATGCCGGCCGGAGCGCGGCCGGCGCTGACTTCCTGGTAGATCGGGCAGCGCTGCGGATCGCCGTCGAAGAGGCGGCGGAAACCCTGGCGGAAGCGGTCTATCGACGCTTCGTTGAGCGGGAATTCGCGCGCCGGCATCAGTTTCACCTGCGCTACCTGGGCGGTGGAGATCTGGGTTTCCGGATCGAAGGTGCGGATGCTGTCGATCTCGTCATCGAACAGATCGACGCGGTAGGGCACGGCGCTGCCCATGGGGAAAAGGTCGAACAGGCTGCCGCGCACGCAGTACTCGCCGTGCTCCATGACTTGCGACACGTGGCGGTACCCGCTGTATTCCAGACGCGCCCGCATCTCGTCTATGTTCATGCGCTGGCCGGCCTCCAGGCGCAGGCTGTAGGCATCGAGGTAGTCGCGCGGCGGCAAGCGCACCATCGCGGTCGATGCCGGCACGATTACCACGCCGCGGCCGAGTCCCGGCAGGCGGGCGAGGGCATCGAGACGTTCCGAAACGATGTCCTGGTGCGGCGAGAACACGTCGTAGGGCAGGGTCTCGCGGTCGGGCAGGATCAGCAGCGGCAGGTCGGCGCCGTCGAGATAAAAGCGCAGCCCCTGTTCCAGCCGTTCGGCGCCGGCCATGTCCGGCGTCAGCACGATGGTGGCGCCGCTGTGACGCGCCGCGGCATTGGCGATCACCAGGGCGGTCCCGCTGCCGTATAGCCGGCCCCATTGCGCGCTGGCGCCGGGTGCGGGCAGCACGGGGGAGAACGGGCTGCAGCTTGCTGCGGATGAATCGGACATCGGGGTATGCAGTAAAAGCGGGTGTCGGCGTGTCTGGTATCGGGTTTGGTGCTGTTCCGGGCGGTGATTATCGCATTCCTGGGCACCGAATGCTCATCCGCGTGCGAACAGACCCTTTGTTCTAGTCAAAAGGGGCTGGCCTCTTCAGGTTCCGGAAAATCGTTGGCACGCGAGCGGCTCCCGTATTGCGGCAGGAAGGCTCCGTCGACCGCCGCCAGCCGCATATCCATCGGTGAGCAGGCGCGTCGGACCGGCCGGGGGCGATCCTTCGCCGATCGCCTCACTGGCGGTTCCTGAGCAGCACGTAGACCGCGCCGGTGCCACCGTCGCGGCGTGGCGCCGAGCAGAAGGCGAGCACATCGTCGCAGCGCTGCAGCCAGCCGTTGAGACGCGTCTTGAGCACGGGTTTGCCACCGGGCGAACTGAGCCCCTTGCCGTGAATGATGCGTACGCAGCGTTTGGCGCGGGCCTGGCAGTCGACGAGGAAAACGGCGAGCGCCTGTTGCGCCTCGGCGGCGGTCATGCCGTGCAGATCGAGTTCGGCGCCGATGGCGTACTGTCCGCGACGCAGCTTGCGCAGCAGGCTGTGCTGTACGCCGTCGCGGGCGAAGAAGAGCTCGTCGCCGATTTCCAGTTCGGCGCTTTCGTAATCCATCACCAGCATTTCTTCCTTCACCCGCGCCTCGTCCTCCAGGCGCTGGCGCGGCAGTGGGCGAACGCGCTTGCGGTAGGGCGTGATACGATCCTGGGACAGGCGCTTCACGCCTTTGACGCTGTCGCGGAACAGTGCTCTGTCGTCGTTCTCGTCCATTGTCGTCATGGCCTTGCCTGGCCCTCGCGCGCCCAGCCGGATGTCGGTGCGCGCAGGATACGCGGTGAATGCAAAATGCAATAGCTATGTGGACGATCGTATCCGCCCGCGCCCGCAACTGGCAATCTCTATTGACCCGGCCGGTGCCGGACAGTACCATTAGCGCCCGGCAATACCCTCTACTCCCCGGTAGCTCAGTAGGTAGAGCAGGTGACTGTTAATCACTTGGTCGCTGGTTCGAGTCCGGCCCGGGGAGCCATAAAAACAACGGGTTAGATCGTCTTATCGATCGCCCGTCCCGCTGCCGGATCCAATCCTCGTCGTTTCCCCCAGATCCTGGACGCTGCCTCCCGCGATGTTTCGCTCGGGGCGGCTCATATGATCGGGCAGCGCATGCACAGGATGAGCTTGCCATGAACCACAAACGCGGCAGACCAAAGGCGAGGCGTGCCGCTTGCCTGCTCTGCAAACCGGGCAAGTTCGGCCACGGCGTGGAGCGCAGGCCGCAGCACACCGGCTTCGGCAAGCTCCGCCTCTGCGCCACGGCCGTCACGCTCAGTGAATACGAATAATCCACGCCAAGTCCGCGAGATCCGCATGTCCGCTCTGTCCCATTTTCCGATCACCATCCGCTGGCCTGCGGCCCATCCCGATCGCCTGCAGCTCTATTCGCTCAATACGCCCAACGGCGTGAAAGTGTCGATCACGCTGGAGGAGCTCGGTCTGCCGTACGAGGCGCATCTCGTTGATATCACCAAAGGCGAGACGTCTACGCCAGCGTTTCTGTCGCTGAATCCGAACGGCAAGATTCCGGCCATCATCGATCCCGACGGACCCGGCGGCGCACCGCTGGGACTGTTCGAGTCGGGCGCGATCCTGATCTATCTCGCCGAGAAAACGGGCCGGCTGATGCCGGCCGATCCCGCGCGCCGCTATGAAACCATGCAGTGGGTGTTCTTCCAGAATGCCGGCATCGGACCGATGTTCGGCCAGCTCGGCTATTTCCACAGATTCGCCGGACGGCAGATCGAAGACAAGCGTCCGCTGGAGCGTTACCGCCTCGAGTCGATGCGTCTGCTGAACGTGCTCGAGCGCTGGCTGGCGCAAGACCGGGAGTGGGTCATGGGCGATGAATACACCATCGCCGACATTTCCCTGCTGGGCTGGGTGCGCAATCTGATCGGTTTCTACGAGGCACGCGAACTAGTCGACTTCGATGCGCTCGTGCACGTGCCGGCGTGGCTGCAGCGCGGCCTCGACAGACCGGCGGTGCAGCGCGGTTT
>CAYLYS010000107.1:0-3787 GCA_964388175.1 uncultured Chromatiales bacterium
GCTCGGCGGTGGTCCCAACCGTATCGGCCAGGGCATCGAGTTCGATTACTGCTGCGTCCACGCCGCGCTCGCCATGCGCGAGGATGGCATCGAAACCATCATGGTGAACTGCAATCCGGAAACGGTGTCGACCGATTTCGATACCTCGGATCGCCTCTATTTCGAGCCGCTCACCCTCGAGGACGTGCTCGAGATCGTCGAGGTGGAGCAGCCGGCGGGCATCATCGTGCAGTACGGCGGACAGACCCCGCTGCGCCTGGCACGCGCGCTGGAGAAGGCGGGCGCGCCGATCATCGGCACCAGCCCGGATGCGATCGACATTGCCGAGGACCGTGAGCGTTTCCAGGCGCTGATCGAGGAGATCGGCCTGCGCCAGCCGCCGAACCGCACCGCGCGCACGACCGAGGACGCGCTGCGGCTGTCCGCGGAGATCGGTTTCCCGCTGGTGGTGCGCCCGTCCTATGTGCTCGGCGGACGCGCCATGGAGATCGTCTACAATGAGGACGATCTTTCCCGCTATATGCGCGATGCGGTCGCGGTGTCGAACGAATCTCCGGTGCTGCTCGACCGCTTTCTCGATGATGCCATCGAGGTCGACGTCGACGCGGTCAGCGACGGCACCGACGTGGTCATCGGCGGTGTCATGGAGCATATCGAGCAGGCCGGCGTGCATTCCGGGGATTCGGCCTGTTCGCTGCCGCCGTTCAGTCTGAGCGCGGCGATCCAGAACGAAATGCGCCGCCAGGTCGAGATGCTCGCGCGCCGCCTCGGCGTGGTCGGGCTGATGAACGTGCAGTTCGCCATCAAGGGCGAAGACATCTATGTGCTCGAAGTCAATCCGCGCGCCGCGCGCACGGTGCCCTTCGTGTCCAAGGCCTGCGGCGTGTCGCTGGCCAAGGTCGGCGCCCGCTGCATGGCGGGCGTGACGCTGGCCGAGCAGGGCATTACGCGCGAGATCGTGCCGGGATTCTATTCGGTGAAGGAAGCGGTTTTCCCGTTCAACAAATTCCCCGGTGTCGATCCCATTCTCGGGCCGGAAATGAAGTCGACCGGCGAAGTGATGGGCATCGGCCACACCTTTGCCGAGGCTTTCGCCAAATCGCAGCAGGCGGCGGGCATCGAACTGCCGCGCGGCGGCCGCGCCTTTTTCAGCGTGCGTGACGCCGACAAGCAGGGTGCGGTGGCCGTGGCGCGCGATCTGGTGGCGCTCGGCTTCGAACTGATCGCCACCCGCGGTACGGCAAAGACCCTTGAAATCGCCGGCGTTCCCTGTGTTAAAGTGAACAAGGTCGGTGAAGGTCGGCCGCATGTCGTCGACATGATCAAGAACGACGAGATCAGCCTGATCATCAATACCACCGAAGGCAAGCAGGCGATAGCGGATTCCTACGAAATCAGGCGCGCGGCCTTGCACCGCAAGGTGACTTATTCCACCACCCTCGCAGGCGCCAGGGCGACATGTATGGCGTTGCAGCAGTCCGGCGATTTCAACGTCACCGCCCTGCAGACGCTGACGGAGTCATTCAGATGAAAAAAGTGCCCATGACCGTGCAGGGCGCGGAGCGGTTGCGCCAGGAGCTGCATGAGCTCAAGACCGTGCGCCGTCCACGTGTGATTCAGGCCATCGCGGAAGCGCGTGAGCACGGCGATCTGAAGGAGAATGCCGAGTATCACGCCGCCAAGGAGCAGCAGAGCTTCATCGAGGGCCGCATCGCGGAGATCGAGTCCAAGCTCGCCAATGCCGAGGTGATCGACGTCACCCGCGTCAATGCCGGCGGCAAGGTGGTGTTCGGTGCCACCGTCGCTCTGGTCGAGGTCGACAGCGGCGATGAGGTGAGTTACCAGATCGTCGGCGAGGATGAGGCCGATATCAAGGCTGGACGCGTCTCTGTCGGTTCGCCGATCGCGCGGGCGCTGATCGGGCGTGTAGAGGGTGACACGGCGATCGTGCATGCGCCGGGTGGCCAGCGCGAATACGAGATCGTCACCGTCCGCTACGTCTGAACCGCCAAGCGCGCTGTCCGCAAGAGTCTGACCCTCTTGGCAGGCGGTAGTGCTTATTTCGGCAGGGTGATCACCGGCTTTTCCGCCGGCCGGTAAACGATGGCGATGTGGCCGATGTTCTGTATCCAGGCGCCCGCGGTTTTCTCACAGATCTCCCTGGTCATTTCCTCGCGTGCTGCGCGGTCCGCGGCATTGAGCCGGATCTTGATCAGTTCGTGGTGAGCGAGAGCCAGTTCGATCTCGTTCAATACCGCCGGCGTCAGCCCTTTCTGTCCGGTGGTGACCACCGGCTGGCGGTCGTGGGCGAGGGAGCGGAGATGGCTTCTCTGTTTCGATGTCAGTTCCATGGAAGGCGCGGCCGGCTGAGAGAAAAAAAGAGCTACAAGATACAGGGTAAGTGTCGTGAGATAAAGCGAGGAATCGCCCGTCGCGCCTTGTTTCGCGCCCGCGCCGGCTGTTATCGTTTCCCTGTGAACTTTCCCCATCCCGTTTTGCGCAGCCATTGAAAAAAACCCGATCCAGCCGCTCCTGGCTGCAGGAGCATCATTCAGATCCCTACGTCCATCAGGCGCGCAAGGAAGGGTATCGCTCCCGCGCGGCCTATAAATTGATGGAAATCGATCAGCGCGACCGGCTGCTGCGGCCAGGCATGGTGGTGGTGGATCTCGGCGCCGCCCCCGGTGGCTGGTCGCAGGTGGCGGCGCAGCGCATCGGTCGCAACGGGCGGGTGATCGCGCTCGATCGCCTCGATATGCCGCCGCTGCCGGGTGTGGAGTTCATCCAGGGTGATATCCTTGACGAACAATACCTTGATATCGTTAAGGATAAGCTGGGGGAACAACTGGCCGACCTTGTAATTTCCGACATGGCTCCCAATATCAGCGGTATGGACGCCGTCGATCAGCCACGCTCCGTCTATCTCGCCGAACTGGCGCTCGATCTGACGTCGCATGTTTTGCGCGCCGGGGGCGATATGCTGGTGAAGGTGTTTCAGGGGGCGGGGACGGAAGCCTACATAAAAGAGCTGAGATCCCGTTTCAAAAAGGTCACGATCCGTAAACCGCAGGCCTCGCGCGCCCGTTCGCGCGAGGTCTATCTGCTCGGGCGCGATTTCCGGCGTTCCTCGCCCGAGGTTGGTTAATGCGGGTAAAGTAAGTAATATCTGAACCGTGAGCCCGGTATTCTTCGAGAGGGTAGCATTTTGAACGACATGGCAAAAAACATCATCCTGTGGGTTGTCATCGCGATCGTCCTGATCTCGGTGTTCAACAATTTCAGCCCTCCGCAGATTGCCAGCCAGCAGGTTTCCTACTCCGAGTTCATCCAGTGGGTCAAGCGCGGCGATGTGCGTGAAGTCGTGATCGACGGCCGCTCCATCCAGGGTTCCACGCACGCCGGCGACAAGTTTGCCACCTACAGCCCGGGCGATCCGGGTCTGGTCGGCGATCTGCTGGAAAACCGTGTCGTCATCCAGGCCCGGCCCCAGGAGCAGCAGAGCGTGCTGATGCAGATCTTCATCTCCTGGTTCCCGATGCTGCTGCTGATCGCGGTGTGGGTGTTCTTCATGCGCCAGATGCAGGGCGGTGGCGGTGGGCGCGGCGCCATGTCCTTCGGCCGCAGCCGTGCACGCATGCTCGGCGAGGATCAGGTCAAGATCACCTTCGCCGACGTTGCCGGCGTCGAGGAAGCCAAGGAGGAAGTGGTCGAACTGGTCGAGTTCCTGCGCGATCCGAGCAAGTTCCAGAAACTCGGCGGCAAGATTCCGCGCGGCGTGCTGATGGTC
>CAYLYS010000108.1:0-3753 GCA_964388175.1 uncultured Chromatiales bacterium
CCTCGCCACCACGCTGATGGTTTCGATCGTTGTGTTCCAGGCCGGAGACGGCACGCACGCCGCTTGCCCCGCCGCCGAGTTCGACGGCGACGAAGACATGGTGAAGCTGGAGTTGGACCCTTGGGAATAAGGCGCGAAAGCGCCTCATCCCCGACGGCCCGAGCGCGGCAGCCCGTGCTTCGGGCCTTCAGCTTTGCGATGGTTGCCCATCGCCAGCAGCGGAACCGGGGCGCACCCGGTCAGAGAGGAAGAGTGCGGGCCGTTCGGCCGTGACGGGTTGAGGGTCGGAGAGAGGCTCACCGGCGCCCGTCATGGAGTGATCCCGATGACCTTTGCCCGTTCCGAAACCTTCCGTTCCATCGGTCAGATTCTGGCTGCCGATGTTCTGCCGGCGCTTTATCGAGCGCAAAAAGCTGCCGCTGCGCATCTCGTGCCTCGGCGTGGCCAGCTATGACGCCAGTGATGAGGCGAACAGTTTCGACCGCGTGATCCCGCTTGGCGAATGCCCGTCACCGGAAGAGGCCATTCAGGCCGCATCCTTGCGCCTGTCGCGTGATGATATTTGCACGGGGCCGGACAGCTTCCTGTATTTCCAGCCGCGCATCATGCTCATTCAGGACCAAGATCAGCGCCTGGTCCTCGCCGGAGAAATCCGCGCTGGCATTATCCTCTGGCAACAGCCAGTCGCATCCGATGCCGAGGCACGCAGGATCGTGACCGAGGCCAGCCGCCTGCGCGGTATAGCATTCCGGGCCTTGGACCCCGGTGATGCGAGACGGCTGCGTTACCGCGCCGCTTCGCTGGAGGTCCGGCTGGTCGATCCCTTCTGGCGCGAGACCGCGACCGATCTGCTCCGCCTGCCGCAGGCCGCCTGAGCTTCACCCTTTTCATCCCATTCGGCTCGGTTTCACGCCGGGCCATGTCATGCCCGGAGACCGTCATGGCCGACTATATCACGCACTTTTCCTGCCTGCTTGACGTGGGCACCCCCGAAAACGCTGCCCGCGCGCTTGAGCTCTACAACGCTCTGGCGGATGACAATGCCGCCGAAGACCCGCCATCGGACGGCTTCCTGCTCTCCATCCAGCCAGAACATGGCGGCACACAGCTCTGGATGCGTGATGATGTCACCGGCGATCCCGAGCATGTCATCCAGTTCGTCAAACGCTGCGCTGCCGAATTTGGCCTGACGGGCCTATGGGGCCTTCAATACGCAAACAGTTGTTCCAGGCCGAGAATCGACGGCTTCGGCGGTGGTGCGCATGTCCTCGATCTTGCCACCGGCGAAACGGTGGACTGGATCTACACCGATGGTTGGCTTTCCTCGGTCCTCGAAGGGAGAGATCCCTATGCCTGAGACCATCGAAACCACCGTCTATCGCTTGTGCGAATTGTCCGATGCGGCAAAGGACAAGGCCCGCGCCTGGTATCGTGAGGGCGGCTTCGACTATGACTGGTACGACGCCGTTTATGAAGATTTCCAGCGCATCGTCGAAATCCTCGGGCTGAGCCTCAAGACGCGCACTGTCCGGTTGATGGGCGGCGGCACACGGCAAGAGCCCTGCATCTGGTTCCGGGGCTTTTCCTCGCAGGGTGGCGGTGCCTGCTTTGAATCTCGATACGCCTACCAGAAGCATGCGCCGCGCCGGATCAGGGAATACGCCCCACAGGACACAGAGCTACACCGTATCGCCGATGCCCTTCAGGCGGTTCAAAAACGAAACTTCTATCAGCTTCGCGCCGATGCCAGCCATCGGGGCCATTATTATCACGAATACTGCATGTCGATCTCGGTCGAGCGAGACAGCCCGACCTGGCAGGACATGACCGCCGATGCTGAGAATACGATCATCGAGGCGCTGCGCGATCTGGCCCGCTGGCTCTACCGTCAGCTTGAGCGCGAATATGATTATCTATCCTCGGACGAGGCGGTCGATGAAACCATCGCCGCCAATGAATACACCTTCACCGAGGGCGGTCGCCGCTTCGGATGATCCTGAGATGACACTGACAAGCGCCCCACCGTCCGGTAGGGGCGCTTTTTTTCATGCTGCGCTTTGAGAGTCAGAGGTGGGCCGGAAGGGGTTGAGTCCGGGCGGTCGAGAGAGAGCGCCGTTCGGGCTTGTCCTTCCCGCTCTCCTGAGGTCCCCGACATGAACATGGTTTTCCCCGTGGCCGATCCGGTCACGCCGCTGGCGGCTGCGCCCGCCATCCTGGCTGCGGCCAATCTTCTGCTCCCCCATCTCGAACGCGGCCAGCGCGTCGATGCCGCCACCTTGCGCGGCGCGATGGAAACGGCCTTCGGCGCGTCCGACGCTACTGGCGCCTGGGACTGGAAGCTGGCCTATGAGGCTTGCGAAGTCGCTACCGTCCTTTTCTTACGCAAATACGGAAAGGCGCTTTTCCGTAAAGCCGCGTCTCCGGCTGCACGGATTTCCGTGTTGGCAAAGATCGCCCGACTATTGCCGACGCAGACCCGGCGTTCCGAGGAAAGCCAGAACTTCCAGCAGTTTTCGACGCCGATCCCGCTCGGTCTTGCCGCTCTGACGGCCGCTGCGATCACGCCTGATGACAGGGTGCTGGAACCATCGGCGGGCACCGGCCTTCTGGCTATTCTGGCGCAAACCATCGGCGGTTCGCTGATCCTCAATGAACTCGCCGAGACCCGCGCCGATTGTCTCGCCTCGCTCTTTCCGGCCTTTGCCGTCACCCGGTTCGACGCCGCCCAGATCGACGATCATCTGGCCGCAGATGCCGTCCCGTCCGTGGTGCTGATGAACCCGCCATTCTCGGTCATGGCCAATGTCAGCGGGCGTGTCGCAGATGCGGCCTACCGCCATGTTGCCTCGGCGCTGGCCCGCCTTGCTCCTGGCGGTCGGCTGGTGACGATCACCGGCGCAGGCTTTGGCCCCGAGGCTCCGGCATGGCGAGACGCCTTCATCCGCCTGCAGGCCCGTGGTCGCGTGGTGTTCACCGCCGCCATCGATGGCATGGTCTATGCAAAGCACGGAACCACGATCGACAAGCGGCTGACCGTGATCGACAAACTGCCCGCCGACGACCCGACCAGTTTTCCGGCCTCACCGGGAATTGCACCCGATGTTGCCACGCTGATCGGATGGATCGAGGCGCATGTCCCACAGCGTTCGCCTGTTTCCTTGCCGAAGATCGCAGCGTCCGCTCCGACCGCCGCGCCGAAGACCGTGCAAGGCTATCTGGCCCGCGCGACAGCACCGCGGCCTGCCGCTGCTCCCGCCAATGATCCCGAGGGCGTCGAACTTTCCTATGAGACTGTGGACTGGGCGCCACCGGAAGGCGCTCGCCTGTCCGATGCAATCTATGAGGAGTATGCGCTGCAATCGCTGCGCATTGCTGGCGCACAGCCGCATCCGACCAAGCTGGTACAGTCTGCTGCCATGGCCTCGGTCGCACCGCCGAAGCCTTCCTACCGGCCCATGCTGCCCGCCGACATCTACGCGCGTCTGTCGGACGCCCAGCTCGAAACGGTGATCTATGCAGGCGAAGCCCATGCCGATCATCTCGCCGGCGCATGGACCGTGGACGAGCATTTCGACAATGTGAGCGCCGCGCCGGAGGATGCTGAAGGATCGATCCGCTTTCGCCGGGGCTTCATGCTCGGTGACGGAACCGGCGCTGGCAAGGGCCGCCAGTCCGCCGCCATCATTCTCGACAACTGGCTTCGCGGTCGGCGCAAGGCGATCTGGATCTCCAAATCCGACAAGCTGATCGAGG
>CAYLYS010000109.1:0-3568 GCA_964388175.1 uncultured Chromatiales bacterium
CATGCAAGAGGTCGGCGGTTCGATCCCGCCTAGCTCCACCAAAACCCTTCCCGTCCCCATCGTCTAGCCGGCCTAGGACACCGCCCTTTCACGGCGGCAACTGGGGTTCGAATCCCCATGGGGACGCCATTTCTACAGTTACTTGGCGTTCGATGCCGGCGGCGCGCCCCAGGTGCGTCCCAAGTCTGTCTTAGCTGCGCCCGCTCAGCGGTAACCCACACCCATCACGTAGTCGCGCAGGAGCTGCTCCTCGTACTGGACGTCCTCGAGGAGCGCCTGCAGCGCATCACGGACGTTGAGGATGCCGAGCGGGGTATGCTCCGCGTCGATGACGGGAATGTTCTTGAACCGGCGTGCGTTGAAGATGCGCCACACCTCCTCCAGCCAGTCGTTCGGGTGACAGGCGACCACGTCGCGGGTCATGACGTGCTTCACGGCCACATCGCAGCGGGCTCCCGCGCACTGACTGATGCGAGCGACGATATCGGTCTTGGTGACGACGCCGCTGATCTTGCCGTGATCGTCACTGACCACGATCAGGTTGTGTTCCGGGTCGGTCAACAGCGAGGCGGCCTCGACGAGCGTGGCCTCGATTCCGATCGTGGCCAATCGGGCACGGGCTGCCGGCAGCACACTTTCTATCTTGATCATGGGGCGCGTCCTCCCGCTTGGTGTGGATCTTCAGCAAAAGCGCCGGGCGCCTTGCCGAACTCATCGGTCATCGTGCAGGGTTCCCGCTGATCGCCATTTCATGTTCGGCCTGTTCAGCGCGGGTTCGTGTCGTCTTCGGCCCGGCCCGGGTCGGGCGCCTGCTCACTGCGGCGCCGGTCTTCGGCGTAGACCGCGGTGGTCAGCGCGTCGGCGGCGCTGTCGCGTTCTCCCCCCGTTGCCAGGTGAATGCCGTACCAGCGGATGATCAGCTTGGTGATTCTGCCGTCGTCAGGATTGTGCAGCAGATCCGGGTCGATGCCGCTGGCTTCGCAGATGCGGTTGATGGGCACCCAGTCGAAAGAGATGCCCGAGGGTTCGTAGCGCAGTTTCAGATCGCTGAAAACGACGCCGGTGGGTACGCGAATGCTGGCGAGCACGGACTGCTCCATGCGCAGGATGATCCAGTCGGTGAGCTGCATGCCCGCGGCCTGCGCAGCCCGGATCCAGCGGCCCTTGAGGACTGCCGGAACACGCAAGTTGATGATGGCGGTCATTGATACTGCTCCTGTCAGGATATCCGGCCCCGTCGGGCGAACGGACGTTGGTTTCACGCCGAAAACGGCTGCGGCGGCTCGTCGCGGCGCCGGGCCCGACAGCCCGCTTCCGTCGTACCGGATTTGTACCATCGTGTCCGGATTGCTTCAATGTCCGCGTCCCCTGTGCGGGCGAGGCCGTCCGCTTGCGATGGCCATTGACCGCAACGGGCGCGGCTTCGATCATGGAAGGGGTATTTTCCCGCAACAGAGGGCGCCATCATGAACCGACCACTATACGACATCACCGTGCGCCGCATCGACGGCAGTGAGGAAAAGCTGGCCGATTACGCCGGCAAGGTGCTGCTGATCGTCAACGTCGCATCCAAGTGCGGACTGACACCGCAATACGAAGGACTGGAAAAGCTCTATGAGAAATACGCCGGCGCCGGCTTCGCGGTGCTGGGGTTCCCGGCCAACGAGTTCGCGGCGCAGGAGCCGGGCAGCAATGAGGAGATCGCGACCTTCTGCACCACCAACTACGGAGTTGAGTTTCCCCTGTTCGAGAAGATCGTGGTGAAGGGGAAGGATCAGCATCCGCTTTATCGCCGTCTCATCGCGGCCAGGCCGCGGGCGCGTCAGCTCCCTGGCGGAACGCTGAAAACGAAGCTGCGGGAGCACGGTCTGGCGCCGGAAAACGATGAGGACATCATGTGGAACTTCGAGAAATTCCTGGTGGACCGTCAGGGTGAGGTGGTAGAGCGCTTCGCGCCGGACTTCACGCCCGACGATCCCGCCCTGGTCGGCGCCGTCGAGGCCGAGCTGGCCAGAAACGCCTGAATCGGCCCAAGTCGGTGCCAATAAGGTTTGATCGCTGGCGGCGGAATGCGCCGCTGACGATATAATGCGCAGACTCATTCATGCAGGGGGCGCTGTGCAGCACGAACTCACGCCGGTCGGTACGGAAACCTCGTACTGGGATCGCCCCGATCCGGGGCCGCTGTGGCGCAGGTTGCTGTCGCGCGGGGCTGCGGATGCCACCGGTCTGAGATGGTGGGCATTGTGGATCTGGTGGAGCAGGCCGAGATCGTTCGGCGAACGTGCGCGCGCCGTGGTGGATCTGCTGCTGTCCCCGCTCGCCGCGCTGAACGATGCGCGGGTGCACGTCAAGCGTTATGGCGGCAAGGTCAGTCGTGTCCATGGCGTGTCCCCCGCCCGGCAGTTCCGTGACCTCGTCAGCTTGCAGCTTCGCTCCGGTTTGCCGCCCATCTCCTACTACAAATATCAGTTGTTTCTGCCCGAGCGCAGGGCCATGGCGCATCAATACGTAGAGGATGCAGGCCGTTTCCTGCAGGTGTTGAGGCGGCGTATTTCGCCGACGGACGATGCCGCCATATTCAGCGACAAGCGCCGTTTCGAGCAATGGTGTCACGCCAACGGCCTGCCCGGCGTGCGCATCCTGCTGGAGGTCGATGGCGAGGACGTCGTTTACCGTGTGCAGGAAGAGCTGCCCGCCGCCGACCTGTTTGCCAAGCCGAGCAACTGGCGTTCCGGCAAGGGGGTAGAGCGCTGGCGACACGGTTGGCGCGGCGATGGCTTGTCGACGTGGACGGGAGACGATGGCGTGGCGCGCGAGGGTGATGCGCTGTATGCGCGTCTGAAAGAGCGCTACCTGGAGTACGGGAGGCCGATCATCCTGCAGCCACTGATTACCAATCATCCCGCCATCGGTGCGCTGGGCAACGGCGCCTTGTGTACGCTCCGCGTGATGACGCTGAGGCCATCCCGCTCGGCGGCGGCCGAACTGCTGTTGGCCGTGCTGCGCATCGGCGCCGGTAAGGCGGCCGCCGACAATTTCGATCTGGGCGGCATGGCCGCGCCGGTGGATATCGATACGGGAAAATGCGGCAAGGCAATCTCCAAGCGCGGGGATTATCCAGTGGATCGCTTCGAGATCAATCCGGAGAACGGCAGGCGGATAGCAGGCATCGAGTTGCCCTTCTGGCGCGAAGCGATGGCGCTCGCCGTGCGCGCGCATGGGCTGGTGCAATACGATCTGCCGGCCATCGGCTGGGATATCGCCATTACGGAGACGGGACCGGTCCTGATCGAAGCCAACAGCCTGCCCTGCGGCAATGTCGCACAGATGCCGACCGGCATTGCGCTGGGCACGACCAATTACGCCAGGTACGTGCTCGCGCGTCTGAGAGCCGCCTTCCGGGCGGATTGATTGTTGTCCATGGGGCGAGCGCGACTGGCCGCGGCCCGGTTGCGGGCATGCGCCTGGCCGGTGTTTCTACTCCTCCCGCAGCAACTCCCGCACCTGCGCTTCCAGGCTGGTCATGCCGTGAGCGTGTCCGATGGCCAGCGCTTCGGCTTCGCTG
>CAYLYS010000110.1:0-3509 GCA_964388175.1 uncultured Chromatiales bacterium
TGGATCCGCTCGATTCCACCAGCCGCCAGCTCGATCCGCTGGTCGTCGGCCAGGAGCACTACGATACCGCGCGCGCCGTGCAGTCGACGCTCCAGCGCTACAAGGAACTGAAGGACATCATCGCGATTCTGGGTATGGACGAACTGTCGGAAGCCGACAAGCTCACCGTGTCCCGCGCGCGCAAGATCCAGCGCTTCCTGTCGCAGCCCTTCTTCGTCGCCGAAGTGTTCACCGGCTCGCCGGGCAAGTACGTGTCGCTGAAGGACACCATCAGCGGCTTCAGCAAGATCGTCGCCGGCGAGTACGACCACCTGCCCGAGCAGGCCTTCTACATGGTCGGTTCGATCGACGAAGCGGTCGAAAAGGCGAAGAAGCTGCAGTAAGGCGGAAAGCGGGAAGCAAGTGGGGATATACTGATGGCCATGACCATGCACGTCGACATCGTGAGCGCGGAAGCGGAGATCTACTCCGGCGCCGCCGAGATGCTGTTCGCCTCCGGCGTGATGGGCGAGCTCGGCATCCTGCCGCGGCACGCCCCGCTGCTCACCGAACTCCGTCCGGGCGAAATCCGCATCAAGACGCCGGACGGTGAAGAGCTGTTCTATTACATTTCCGGCGGCATGCTGGAAGTGCAGCCCCACGTCGTCACCGTGCTCGCCGACACGGCGCTGCGCGCCAAGGATCTCGACGAGGCGGCGGCGATCGCGGCCAAGGAACGCGCCGAGCAGGACATGAAGGACAAGGTCTCGGAGTTCGAGTACGCCAAGGCCCAGTCCCAGCTCGCCGAAGCGGTGGCGCAGTTGCGCGCCATCCAGAAGCTGCGCGAGAAAGCCAACCGCTAGCTCTTCGAAGAGGCCGGTTCTTGCCGATCCGTCAGGGCTCTTCGAGAGTCGGCAGGTCGGCGGGAACCGGCCTCTTGCTTTTAAGTCTTTCGCCCGTCCGGGCCGATATCCTGATCTGATCCTGCTCTCTGGCGTTTGTACCGGGACCGCGTACAATTTATAAACCTATGTCACTCAACGTCATCATCCTGGCTGCCGGCGAAGGCAAGCGCATGCGTTCGGCACTGCCCAAGGTGCTCCATCCGCTGGCCGGCAAGCCTTTGATCGAGCACGTCATCGCGGCCGCGCATGCATTGTCGCCCGCGCACATCCACGTCGTTTACGGACATGGCGGAGAGCGGTTGCGCAGCGCGCTTGCCGATGCGCCCTGGCCGCTCAACTGGATCGAACAGGCCGAGCGCCTCGGCACCGGTCATGCCGTGCAGCAGGTTGTGCCGCATCTGCGCAGCGATGACACCGTACTCATACTTTATGGTGATGTCCCGCTGATCCGCCCCGAAACCCTGCGGCGTCTGCTGGCGC
Source organism: uncultured Chromatiales bacterium (assembly GCA_964388175.1). GTDB lineage: Bacteria > Pseudomonadota > Gammaproteobacteria > SZUA-140 > SZUA-140 > JAITWN01. Next base: position 1,365 of record CAYLYS010000110.1, read on the forward strand.
AGGCGGAACAGGGCGGTCTCGCGCTGATCACCGCGGTGCTCGATGACGCGCGCGGGTACGGCCGCATCGTGCGCGGCGAGGGCGGCCGCATCGAGCGCATCGTCGAAGACAAGGACGCCAACGAAGAACAGCGCGCGATCCGCGAGATCAACACCGGCATCCTTGGCGGCCGCGCCGAACTGCTGATGCGCTATCTCGCCCGTCTCGACAACGGCAATGCGCAGCGCGAGTACTATCTCACCGATGTCATCGGCATGGCCGCCGCCGACGGCATCGCAATCGGCGCCAGCAGCGCCGCCGCCGAAGAGGAAATCCTCGGCGTCAACGACCGCGCGCAGCTCGCGCGTCTGGAACGGCATTATCAGAGAACCCAGGCCGAACGCCTGCTGGCGCAGGGCGTGACGCTGCACGATCCGGCGCGCTTCGATCTGCGCGGCGAGATCACCGCCGGTAACGATGTCGTCATCGACGTCAATGTAATATTCGAAGGACGCGTCGAACTCGGCGACGGCGTTTACATCGGTCCGAACAGCGTCATCCGCGACAGCCGCATCGCGGCCGGTACGCGCATCGATGCGAACTGCGTCATCGAGAGCGCCGACATCGGCGCGGATTGCCGCATCGGACCGTTCGCGCGCGTGCGCCCGGAAACGCAGGTGGGAGAGGGCGTTCATCTCGGCAACTTCGTCGAAGTGAAAAAGGCAGCGGTCGGCCGCGGCACGAAGATCAATCATCTGAGTTACATCGGCGATGCCATCGTCGGCAGCGGCGTCAACATCGGCGCCGGCACCATCACCTGCAATTACGACGGTGCCAACAAGCATCTGACACGCATCGGCGACGGCGCCTTCATCGGCTCGGACAGCCAGCTCATCGCGCCGGTCAGCATCGGCGCCGGCGCCACCATCGGCGCCGGCTCGACCATCACCCGCGACGCGCCGCCGAACGAGCTGACGCTGAGCCGCGCGCCGCAGCAGACCAAGCCGGGCTGGAAGCGGCCGACGAAAGCTCAGGCGAAGAAAGAACGAAAAAACGACTAGGGCATAAGGAACGAACGGATATGTGCGGAATCGTGGGCGCGGTGGCGGAGCGGGATGTCGTTCCGATCATGATCGAAGGACTGAAGCGGCTCGAATACCGCGGCTATGACTCCGCCGGCATCGTCGTGCTCGATCGTGACAACGCGTTGTCGCGCGTGCGTGCGGTCGGCAAGATCAGCGCGCTCGAACAGGCCTTGCAGCAGGGCGCGCTGCACGGCGCGAGCGGCATCGGCCACACGCGCTGGGCGACGCACGGCGCGCCGAAGGAAGCGAACGCGCATCCGCACATCAGCCGCAACATGGTCGCCGTCGTCCACAACGGCATCATCGAAAACCACGACGCGCTGCGCGACGCCCAGATAAAAATGGGCTACGAGATCAGTTCCGATACCGATACCGAAGTGATCGTGCACCAGGTGCACAGCCACCTCGTCACCGGTATGAGCCTGCTCGCGGCGGTGCAGAAAACCATCGGTGAGCTGCACGGCGCCTATGCGCTCGGTGTGATCAGCGCGACCGAACCGGGCCGTCTCGTCGTCGCGCGCCGCGGCAGTCCGCTGATCATCGGCATCGGCATCGGCGAGCACTTCGTCGCTTCCGACGTCAATGCGCTGCTGCCGGTGACGCAGCAGTTCATCATGCTGGAGGAGGGCGACATCGCCTCGCTGACGCGCGACAGCCTCGCCATCTACGATCAGCACGGCGCCGCCGTCGATCGTCCGGTCTACACCAGCGAACTCACCGCCAGCGCGGTCGAGCGCGGCGAATACCGCCACTTCATGCTCAAGGAAATCTTCGAGCAGGTGCGCGCGATTTCAGAAACGCTCGAAGGCCGCATCAGCAAGCACCGCGTGCTCGAAGCCGCGTTCGGACCGAAGGCGAAAGACATCCTCGACCAGGTCGACCAGGTGCACATAATCGCCTGCGGCACCAGCTATCATGCCGGCATGATCGCGCGCTACTGGCTGGAATCGCTGGCGCGCATACCGTGCGTGGTCGAAGTCGCGAGCGAATTCCGCTACCGGCGCCCGGTGGTCAGGCCGAACACATTGGTCGTCACCATCTCGCAGTCCGGCGAAACCGCCGACACGCTCGCCGCGCTGCG
>CAYLYS010000111.1:0-3441 GCA_964388175.1 uncultured Chromatiales bacterium
AGGTGCTGCGCATGCGCTTCGGCATCGACATGAACACCGACCACACGCTGGAAGAAGTGGGCAAGCAGTTCGACGTCACCCGCGAGCGCATCCGTCAGATCGAGGCCAAGGCGCTGCGCAAGCTGCGCCACCCCAGCCGTTCGGAGCCGCTGCGCAGCTTCGTCGATTGACGGTTGCCAGCACAGAAACACAGCACAGAAACATGGTGCAGAAAGCATGAAGAAGGGGGCGTGAGCCCCCTTCTTCATTTGCGTGCAGCGGTTCGCGCCAGGTGTCGACGGGCCTGCATGTATCGCACGCCGGTAAGGGCTGGGCTATACTCCGTCTCCCAGGCTGGTAGCCTTGGCCACTCAGTGTAAGCAGTCAGTTTGCGGGCCCATAGCTCAGTTGGTTAGAGCAGCCGACTCATAATCGGTAGGTCGCAGGTTCAAGTCCTGCTGGGCCCACCAATTAAAAACAATATCTTGTATTACCGGGATCGCTGGTATCGTCAATGCGGGCGCCCATGCGGTGGCGTCCCTCGATCGCAGCGTTCAGCCTTTCTCGCCAGCTACAGGGAGACACCGATGGCAAAAGTTTTAGTGCCTATTGCAGAAGGGTTTGAAGAGCTGGAGGCGGTAACGATCGTCGATGTTCTGCGCCGAGCGGATATCGAGGTCACGATTGCCGGATTGAAAGCCGGCCCGGTCAGGGGATCGCGCGGGACGACGCTGATACCTGATGCCGTTCTCGATCAGATCGATGAAAAGGATTTCGATATGATCGTTCTTCCCGGCGGTATGCCGGGGGTCAAACACTTGCAGGATGATCCACGGATCAAGCATCTGCTCGAAGTCTTTACCGCCTCTGGGCGTTATACCACTGCCATTTGCGCGGCCCCCTCCATTCTTGCGTCTTACGGCCTGCTGAACGGTAAACAGGCCACCAGTAACCCGAAGTTCAAGGACAAGGTGGCCATCGCGGGCGTCACCTATCAGGACAAGTCCGTGGTCAGCGATGGAAAAGTGATCACTTCACGCGGCCCGGGCACGTCCATTGATTTTGCCTTGGAACTCATCGGAAAGCTGGTCGGCGACGATAAGAGAGCGGAAGTGGAGACCGGTCTCGTGAGACCGGTCTGAAGATTCGCTTCTGAAGATTCACTTATCGCAGCAGCGGTGCGGCAACCTCATATTCTGATCGAACGCCGCTCCCCGACGTGATCGCCGACAGTGCGGTCGGCGTAGGCGCGTGCCCCCAGCGTGCCGCCGATCAGGGCGACGAGGAGCGATAGCGCCAGGCCGATGAACAGCCACCAGGATGCGGCTGCCAGTGCGGTGACTGCGCTGTCCGCCGACTGCCGCGCCTGTTCGCCGAGCTGTTCCATGGATACCGAGCCCAGTGTTTCCGCCAACTGCGTGGCGCGCTGCTCGCTGAACCCCATCTGGTTGACCATATGATCGATCGCGCCCTGGCGGTCGCCGGACTGCAGCCGCTGCCATACGAGATTGGCGTCTTCGGCGTCGAGCGATGCGTTTGCCGAGCCGGTCATCATGCGGCGCAGTTCATCACCCAGAGGACTGCTGCCCTGTGCGCTGCTTGCTGCCGTGCCCGCTCCCTGCAGGCCCTGTCCCAGCATGGAGAAAGTGCCACCCAGTATGGAGCTGATGGCGGTCGTGGCGAGAAAGGCGAACAGTACCATGGTTGCGGCCCAGGTCATGAAACCGTGCAGCATGCCGTCACTGCTGCGGGACAGACCGGACATGCGGGCCGCGATGTAAGCGCCGATGAATGCGGTGACCAATGTAATCAGGCCGGTTCCTATTCCCATGCCGATCGGAACGCCGGCCGAGGATGCGGTGCTGCCCGGTTCCGCCACCGTCAGGCCGGTAGCCAGGCCGAGCAGGGCGAGCAGCATGTACGTCCCCAGGCCGGCCACCAGGCCGCCCAGAATGGCTGTCCATCGTATGGCGGAAAAATAAGGCCTGCGGCCGCCACCGGTTTCCATGACTATTGCAGCCATCTTTCACCTCCTGTGCTGAATGTAATGCGCTGCCGCGGCTGACGGCATGGATGGCGCGCGATCGGTCGCGACCGCCAGCTACACGCTACGCTGGCGTGCATCGACTGTAATTGAGATGCATCAATGGCGGTGGGCAAAAAAAGGGCGCCCGCAGGCGCCCGTCAAATTCACCGATGGTTGCGCTGATCAGGCGTTCAATTGTCTCCCGCCACGGTCCAGTTCCCGGAGGTCTGCGGCAGGCGCGGCAGCGTCTGTTGCGGGAATTCGCCGGTGAGGCTCTCGAGGAAGGCGACGATATCCGCGACCTGGTCGTCGCTGAGTTCGAGACCGAGCTGGGTTTTGCCCATGACGCGCACGGCTTCATCGAGCGTGTCCACCGAGCCGTTGTGGAAATAAGGGGCGGTCAGTGCGACATTGCGCCAGGTCGGTACGCGCCACATGTGGCGGTCGGCGTCTTTCTGCGTCACCGTGTATCGGCCCAGGTCTTCGTCGAGGCGATACTTGGCGACATAATCATTGTCGCTCAGCAGCGGGAAACGCTGGAAGAAACCTTGGCCGAGCGCCAGACCGCCCGGGCCGGCGAAGATCGGCCCGCTGTGGCAGGCGGTGCATCCCACATCCTGTACCGCTTGCATGCCGCGCTGCGCCGATGTATTCATCGCAGTCTTGTCGCCGTTCATGAAGCGGTCGAAAGGACTGTTCGGCGTCACCAGGGTGCGCTCGTAGCTGGCGATGGCCTTGGCGATGTTGTCGTAGGTGACGGGTTCGTTGCCGCCGAACACCGCCGCGAACTGGTTCGCATAGCCCGGGATGGAGCGGATCCGTTCCACGGCGGTGGATTCATCCGGCATCGCCATTTCGACCGGGTTGAGAATGGGCCCCTTGGCCTGGTCTTCCAGGGTTGCGGCACGGCCGTCCCAGAACTGCGTGCTGTAGAATGCGGCATTCCACACCGTGGGTGAGTTGCGTCCGCCGCGTTCGCCGAAGACACCGAAGGATGTGCGGATGCTGTCGGTGCCGTTGCCCATGACGTTATGGCAGGAATTGCAGGAGACGGTGCCGCTTGCGGACAGCCGGGGATCGAAGAACAATTGCTTGCCCAGATCGATCTTGGCATCGGATTGCGGATTGTCCGCGGGGATCGGCGGCAGCGCCGGTAGCGCTTCCACGGCGTGGGCGGTCGACAGGCCCATCAGTCCGAGCGCTGCACCGAGACAAAAGAAATTACGCACCATGGTACGCATGGTTACCCTCCTCTTGGTTTATGTTTTTTTTGATTTTGCTGGGCGGCCTGGCGACTGCCCGGTAAATTGCGGGGCAGATATTAGACTATGTCTAAATGTGAGTCCAGCCACGTTTGCCGTGGATGTGAGCCGCTTGCGCGGTCGTTGATAAATTTGCTCAGCTATCTATTCAATGAGAATTCGTTTTCACATCGA
>CAYLYS010000112.1:0-3421 GCA_964388175.1 uncultured Chromatiales bacterium
CGAGACGCCGATCACGGCGAATTTCCGTGAAGGTCTCGACGTGCTGCAGTACTTCATCTCGACGCACGGCGCGCGCAAGGGTCTGGCCGATACGGCGCTGAAGACCGCCAACTCCGGTTACCTCACCCGCCGCCTGGTGGACGTTGCCCAGGACCTGGTGATCACCGGGACCGACTGCGGCACCATCCAGGGCGTCACCATGAGCGCCCTCATCGAGGGCGGTGATGTGGTCGAACCGCTCGGCTCGCTGGTCCTCGGCCGCACGGTGGCCGAGGACGTGACGACCGGCGCCAGCGGTGAGGTGATCGTGCCGGCCGGTACGCTCATCGACGAAGCCTGGGTGCAGCACATCGAGGCCGAAGGCGTGGACCGCATCAAGGTGCGTTCGGCGATCACCTGCGAGAACCAGTTCGGTATCTGCGCCATGTGCTACGGGCGCGATCTCGCCCGCGGTCATCTGGTCAACATCGGCGAGTCGGTCGGCGTCATCGCTGCCCAGTCGATCGGTGAACCGGGTACACAGCTGACCATGCGCACCTTCCATATCGGCGGCGCGGCATCGCGCGCGGTGACGGTCAACTCCATCACCACCAAGGTCGCCGGTACGGTCAGGCTGGACAACGTCAAGCTGATCGAAAACAGCAGCGGCTTCAACGTCGCCGTATCGCGTTCCGGCGAGCTGATCGTGCTCGATGTCGGCGGACGTGAGCGTGAGCGTTACAAGATCCCCTACGGTGCCACCATCACGGTGCGCGATGGCGATGCGGTCGATGCCGGGCAGCAGCTCGCCAGCTGGGATCCGCATACTCATCCGGTGGTAACCGAGGTGGCCGGCCGCCTGAAGTTCTCCGACATCATCGAGGGCGTGACCGTACAGCGTCATACCGATGAGGTGACCGGGCTGTCGAGCATGATCGTTACCGATCCCAAGTCGCGCGGCCTCAGCACCAAGGATCTGCGCCCGATGGTCAAGATCCTGGACGAGCAGGGGAGCGAGTGCTATTTCGCCGGTACCGACATTCCGGCGGTGTACTATCTGCCGGCCGGCGCCATCATCAATCTCGACGACGACAGCGCGGTCAGTGCCGGCGACGTCATCGCCCGTATCCCGCAGGAATCGTCCAAGACCCGCGACATCACCGGCGGTCTGCCGCGCGTGGCCGATCTGTTCGAGGCGCGCAAGCCCAAGGATCCTGCGATCCTGGCTGAGATTTCCGGTACTGTCGCCTTCGGTAAGGACACCAAGGGCAAGCAGCGCCTGATCATCGTCGGCGAGAACAACGAGCGTTACGAGGGGTTGATCCCGAAGTGGCGCCACATCACGGTATTCGAAGGTGAGCATGTCGAGAAGGGTGAGGTCATCGCCGACGGCGCGCCGTCCCCGCACGACATTCTCAAGCTGCTCGGCGTCGAGCCGCTGGCGCACTACATCGTCAAGGAAGTGCAGGACGTGTACCGCCTGCAGGGCGTGCGCATCAACGACAAGCACATCGAGGTGATCGTGCGCCAGATGCTGCGCAAGGTGGAGATCCGCAGTCCGGGCGACACCACCTTCCTCGGCGGCGAGCAGGTCGAGCGCACCCGCGTGCTGGAGGAGAATGTGCGGATGGCGGCCGACGGCAAGCTGACGGCCGAGTATGATCCGGTGCTGCTCGGTATTACCAAGGCGTCGCTCGCCACCGAGTCCTTCATCTCGGCGGCCTCTTTCCAGGAGACGACGAGGGTGCTGACCGAGGCTGCCGTCAGCGGCAAGATCGATCGTCTGCGTGGCCTGAAAGAGAACGTGATCGTCGGTCGTCTCATTCCCGCCGGTACCGGTCTGGCCTATCACGCCGATCGGCAGCGTCGTGAATCGTCCGCCGCTGCGCCGGTCGAGCCGAAGCAGCCGACGACGAGCGAGGTCGAGGAGGCGCTGCGCCAGGCCCTCAACGTGGGTTCCTGAGCGCCGTTTCGGGAAACTCACAAGGGAGTGCCGTGAAAGCGGAAGGAGAGGCCCTGCAGGGCCTCTCCTTTTTTGTTGCGCGCGCGGTTTTCCGCCGGCCCGAAGCCGCAGTCGGCGGGAGGCAAGCGTCTTTTTTTGCGATAGATTTTGCGGCCGCCTGTATCTTTTGTCTGTGATCAGCAGTTCACTTGACAGGCGTTTGATATCACCCTAAACTTTCGCGTCTTTGCAGAGCCAAACCGCCTACCCCGGTCTGGTTCAACCTGTGGATACCAAGCGTTCAACCGTTAGCGGGCAGCGCCGCAACTGCGGCGCCCAAGATGGCTGGACGCTTAACATTTTTTATAAGGTGCGTAGTCGGTAATGGCGACAATCAATCAGCTGGTTCGAAAGCCGCGGGAACGCAAGAAGGTCAAAAGCAACGTTCCCGCCCTCGAGGGTTGCCCGCAGAAGCGGGGCGTATGCACGCGCGTCTACACGACGACTCCCAAGAAGCCCAACTCCGCTCTGCGTAAGGTCGCCCGCGTGCGCCTCACGAACGGTATGGAAGTGAGTACCTATATCGGTGGCGAAGGGCATAACCTGCAGGAGCACTCGGTGGTGCTGATCCGTGGCGGTCGCGTCAAGGATCTTCCCGGTGTGCGCTATCACACGGTGCGTGGCAGCCTGGATACCTCCGGTGTCGATGGTCGTCGCAAGGGTCGCTCCAAGTATGGCGCGAAACGGCCCAAAGGCTGATCCGTACTAGAAAAACGGTTGGAAAACGATGCCAAGGCGTAGAGTTGCAGCAAAGCGTGAGATCATTCCCGATCCCAAGTACGGGAATCCGGGGTTGGCGCGGTTCATCAATATGGTGATGCAGCACGGCGAGAAGTCCGTGGCTGAGAACATCGTATACGGCGCGCTGGATCAGGTCAGCCGTAAAGGCAAGTCCGATCCCGTCGGTGCGTTGACCCAGGCGCTGGACAATGTCCGCCCGCTGGTCGAGGTCAAGTCGCGCCGCGTCGGTGGCGCCACGTACCAGGTGCCGATGGAAGTGCGCGGCGATCGCAGCCAGGCGCTGGCGATGCGCTGGCTGGTCGATGCAGCGCGCAAGCGCGGCGAGAAGTCCATGGGGCTGCGTTTGGCGGGTGAGATTCTCGATGCCTGTGAGAATCGCGGTGCGGCCGTGAAGAAGCGTGAAGACACTCACCGCATGGCGGAAGCCAACAAGGCCTTCTCGCACTATCGCTGGTAAGGTCGGCGCGTCCGTCGGCAGAGTTCACCCATTAAAGCGGAAAGATTCAAATCGTGGCCAGAAAGACCCCCATAGAGCAGTATCGGAACATCGGCATCATGGCGCATATCGACGCCGGCAAGACGACGACCTCCGAGCGCATCCTGTTCTATACCGGGGTGTCTCACAAGATCGGCGAAGTGCATGATGGCGCTGCGACTATGGACTGGATGGAGAAGGAGCAGGAGCGCGGCATCACTATT
>CAYLYS010000113.1:0-3180 GCA_964388175.1 uncultured Chromatiales bacterium
GCGCTGGGCGTCGTTCAATGAGTCGAGGATATTGCTTACGTCCATACTGTGGGGCCGTCATCGGGTTGGTGATCGCAGGATGCTGATTGCGTGGACAGCCACGCATCGCGCGTGGTCGGCGGTGATCAGCGTTCGTTGCGGAATTGTAACAGGTCCGCCGCGATGATCGGGCGATGTATGCAGTCGCGTCGCGCTTCAGGCAGACGGTTCGACGCGCACCGCGATGCCGGCAAAGTGGCCGGGATGATTATGACCAGGCGGCAAGCGCGCGCCGTCGAGCACGGCATCGTCCAGCCGCGCGCCGTCGAGTTTCGCCTGCGACAGGTCGGCGCCGCTGAGATCCGCGCCCGACAGATCGGCGCCGCTGAGATCGGCCTGCGACAGGTTCGCGGCGCGCAGATCGGCGAGACGCAGGTCGGCATGCGCGAGCCGGGCGCGCGCCAGATTCGCGCCGCGCAGATCGCACTGCACGAGATTGGCCTCCGCCAGCTCCGCCTCGGCGAGATCGACGCCGACCAGGCTGTTGCCCTCGAACTGCAGCAGCTCGATGAAGCCTTTTCTGTCGTAGATGCGGATGATCATGCCGACTCCCGTCTGTGTTTGCTGTTGTCTAGCCGATATCGGCGAAGCGGCCCTCGCGGCCGCAGCGCTCGCCGGCCAGACGGCAGGCCGCATCCAGCGCCTCGTTCGGCGCCGCGCCGCGCAGCAGCGCGTCGATGATGCCGGCGTTGAAGGTGTCGCCCGCCGCCAGCGTATCGACCACGCGCGCCGGTGTCCAGGCGGGGCTGTGCAGCAGCATGCCGTCCGTGCCGATGGCATAGGCTCCCGCTTCGCCCCAGGCGCAGACCAGCGTCTTGCCGGCCAGGCGCTCATGCATGCGGCGCAGGAAATCCTGCGGCCCCTCGCCCTGGGCTTCGACGTAGTCGCGGCTGAACAGCAGCAGATCGGGATGCGCGAACAGCCGCTCGATGTCGGGGCGCGGCTTTTCCACTTCGAGAGAGATGATCGCCGCGCCGCCGGCACGCGCCGCGGCGATCATCCGCGCCGTGTCTTCGACGTGGCGTCCTTCGAAATGCAGCCAGTCGTAGTCCGCCAACGCGATATCAGTCAGCGCGATGCGGGCGAAATCGTCCATGCCGTATTCGGGCAGCTCGCGGTGATGCACGATGGTGCGCGAACCGTTGCGGCTGTTGTGCACGATGTACGAGACCGGTGTGCTGCCCTGCGCGTGACGGCGGCAGGCGGAAAGGTCGATGCCCAGCCCGCCGAGCGCCGCGCGCAGGCGTTCGCCGTCGGCATCGTCGGCGAGTGCGGCGCCGAGCGTGCAGCGGTGCCCGAGCATGGCGAGCACGGCCAGCGTATTGGCGGCATTGCCACCACAGGCCGTGCGCCGCGCCGTTGCCCGCACCTTGGCGTCTTCCGCCGGGTAGCCGTCGACGGTGCTGACGATGTCGAGCACGGCGACGCCGATGCCGAGGATGCGTGCCATCGCCGCGGAGCGCCGGCCGTCAGTTGCCGCGCCCAGCGCTGTGTCCAGTGTTGCGCAGCGTCAGCAGCGGCATGTAGAGCACGCTGAGGAAATCGACCAGCAGCCAGAGCGGGATCAGGATGAGGATGGGAATCCAGCTGGATTCCATCCATGCCCAGGTAATGAACCACGCCGCCAGCCAGAAATAGCAGAAATAGAGCAGCGTCATCACAATGGGTGCGGCGCACAGCCGCGCGCCACAGGCGGTGCAGCGGATGCTCATCCACACGGACGCGAAGTACTTGTCTTTGACAGGAATGGATGCCTGCCTGCAGGTCGGACAGGGGAAGGATTTCATGAGTGCCGGCAGTCGCTGGAATCGCCCCATGATAGCCGGCGCCGGTGGCGGGTGGCCAGCGCCGGTCCGTGGTAGAATCCGCTGCCATGAAGACCGACGATGCCTATGGACGCATGCGGCGCGCGCTGGCGCTGCTGGCCCTGATGCCGATACTGGCGCTGCTCGCCGCCTGCGACGGCAATACCGATCTGATGAAGTCCATCATCACCGAGCGGCCGAAGGCCGCGGCGGCGGCGCTGGAGCAGGGCGCGGCGGTGGATGAGCGCAACAATTACGGCTGGACCGCACTGATGCACGCCGCGCGCGTCGGCGATACGGCAACGATGGTGTTGCTGCTCGATCGCGGCGCCGACGTCAACGCGCGCGACGGCGAAGGCTGGACGGCATTGATGCGTGCCGCGAACAAGGGGCATGCCGATGCGGTGCGATTGCTCATCGAGCGCGGCGCGGATGTCGATCTGCGTGACAATACGCAGACCACGGCCCTGCACTGGGCAGCGGTGCGCGGCCATCTCGATGCGGTGCAGGCGCTGATCGATGCGGGCGCGGATCTGACGGCCCGCAACGACAGCGGCGCGACGGCGCTGCAGGCCGCTGCGCGCAAGAGCCGCAATGACGTGGCGACGGCACTGCGCCGCGCCGGCGCGCGTGATTAGCGCCGCGCCAGCGCTGCACGATTGGGATCTGTCGCCGACGGAGGCGATTCGCCTGCAGTCCCGCCTCGCCGGCGGCGTGATCCTCGCCGACCGGCTCGGCCCGGTGCACCGCGTGGCCGGTGTCGACGTCGGTTTCGAGCAGGGTGGCGCGGTGACGCGCGCGGCGGTGGTGGTGCTCGAATTCCCGGCGCTGCGCATCGTCGACAGCATCCTGGCGCATGCGCCGACCCGTTTCCCCTACGTTCCCGGTCTGCTGTCCTTTCGCGAACTACCCGCCGTGCTCGACGCCTTCGCGCAACTCACCACCGCTCCCGATCTCGTGCTCTGCGACGGCCAGGGCATCGCCCATCCGCGCCGGTTCGGCATCGCTTCGCATCTCGGCCTGTGGCTGGATCTGCCCACCATCGGCGTCGCCAAGAGCCGCCTGGTCGGAACGCACGGTGAGGTGCCGGCGGAGAAAGGCGGCTGGTGTCCGCTCGAGCATCGCCAGGAGCGCATCGGTGCGGTGCTGCGCACCCGCGTCGGCGTCAGCCCGCTCTATATCTCGCCGGGCCATCGCATCACGCTGGAAACCGCGATCGATTACGTGCTCGCCTGCACCACGCGCTACCGTCTGCCGGAGACCACGCGCGCCGCGCATCGCCTGGCTTCGCAGCGCTGAGCAGAGGGCAAGACGCATGAGCATCATCGCGGCGACC
>CAYLYS010000114.1:0-2903 GCA_964388175.1 uncultured Chromatiales bacterium
TCAGTTGGTAGAGCAGCTGACTCTTAATCAGCGGGTCGTAGGTTCGATCCCTACACGGCCCACCATTCATCCCGGCCTTCCGGCCGGGTTCCCGAAGAGTATCCTGCCCGCAGCAGCCGCCGCCGCCGGGCTGCTGTGTGTGGGACCGGGTTCCTGCAGACAACCCAGGGAGACTGTATAATGGGTCGGAAACGGCGTTGCTGAAAGCGCCTGATCCGTCGGGGGATACCGTCGCCTGTAGATAAGCAGGCGATAGGACGTCAATACAAGTCATTCATAATGAGGTCGCATCATGCAGGTTTCGCTGGAAGCCACTGAGGGGCTCGAGCGCCGGATGACGGTGTCGGTGCCGGCCGAACGCATCGATACCGAGGTCGAGAATCGCCTGAAGGATCTGTCCCGTACGGTCCGCCTGAAGGGTTTCCGGCCGGGGAAGGTGCCGCTGAAGGTCGTCGAAAGCCGTTACGGCTCCGATATCAGGCGGGAAGTGGTCGACCAGGTGACGCGCAAGTCGTTCTATGAAGCGATCAGCCGCGAGCAGCTGCCGGTCGTCGGTGCGCCGCGCTTTCAGCTGCGCGCTGCCGAGCAGGGCAAGGATCTCGAATATGAAGCGGTGTTCGAGGTGCTGGGCAAAATCGAGCTGGCGCCGCTCGATCGGGCGGAAATCGTCCGTCCGGTCGCCGACATCACCGAAGACGACATCGACCGCATGCTGGAGAACCTGCGTCGCCAGCGTGGCGAATGGCGCGATGTCGTGCGGGCGGCACAGAAGGATGACCGCGTGGTCATTGATTTCGTCGGCCGGATCGATGGCGAAGAATTTCAGGGCAACCGGGGTGAGAACGTACCCCTGCTGATCGGCGGTGGACAGTTCATCCCCGGTTTCGAGGATGGCATCATCGGCGCGGTAGCCGGCGAGAGTCGCGTGGTGGATGTGCGCTTCCCGGAGAGCTATCACGTTACCGCGGTGGCCGGCAAGCAGGCGCAGTTCGAGATGAAGGTGCATGGCGTGGCCGAGCTGGTGCCTGCCGAGATCGATGAGGATTTCATCAAGAGCTTCGACGTGGCGGAAGGCACGGTCGATGCCATGCGCGCGGAGCTGCGCAAGACCATGCAGGACGAGATGGACGAGGCGATCCGCGAGCGTGTCCGCAAGCAGGCGCTGGACGTGCTGTATCGGGAGAACAGCGTCGAGCTGCCGCGTTCCCAGGTTGAGTCCGAGACCGATGTGCTGGCCGCGCAGGCGCGGGACGTATTGCGTCGTCAGGGCGTGTCGGAAGCCGACATCAATCTCGACCGCAGCGTTTTTGCCGAGCAGGCCAAGCGCAGAGTGACGCTCGGTCTGCTGGTGATGGAAATCGCGAAGCGGGAGAAGTTCACCGTGGATCCGGATCGGGTGCGCCAGCGCGTCGAAGGCATCGCAGCCGGCTACGAAAATCCGGATGAAGTCGCCAAGTGGTATTACTCCGACCGCAGCCGCCTCGCCAATATCGAGCAGCTGGTCATGGAGGACAGCGTCGTCGACTGGGTGGTTTCCCAGGTGCGGGTGAACGAGGAGCGGACCGATTTCGGTACGTTGCTGCAGGAACGCCGCGGGCGGCGTTGAGGCGGCCGCCCGGCTTGCGGCTTGTCTGCGCGCCGGGGTCGGTTACAATTCCGAAGCGGGTTAAAGAGCCTAATCGGAGTGACCGATAAGCAGGACAGGGCTCGACAAGACAAGGATCCTATAAATTATGACGAGTATGAATCTGGTTCCGATGGTGGTCGAGCAGTCCGCCAGAGGCGAGCGGGCGTATGACATCTACTCGCGTCTGCTCAAGGAACGCGTGATTTTCCTGGTGGGCCCTGTCGAGGACCATATCGCCAATCTGGTCGTGGCGCAGATCCTTTTCCTCGAATCGGAAAATCCGGACAAGGACATTCACCTCTACATCAACTCCCCGGGCGGCTCGGTCAGCGCCGGCCTGTCGATTTACGACACCATGCAGTTCGTCAAGCCGGACGTCAGCACCATGTGCCTGGGCCAGGCGGCCAGCATGGGAGCGCTGCTGCTCGCCGGCGGTGCGCCCGGCAAACGCTTCTGCCTGCCGCATGCCCGGATCATGATCCATCAGCCGCTGGGCGGGTTCCAGGGCCAGGCCACGGACATCGATATCCATGCCCGCGAGATCCTGCGTGTCCGCGATCGCCTCAACGATATTCTCGCCCTGCATACGGGGCAGCCTCTTGCTAGAATCAAGGACGATACCGACCGCGATTACTTCATGTCCGGAACGGAAGCGGCCGACTATGGTCTGATTGATAAGGTGCTGGGGCGTCGTCAGGACCCGGCCTGAGGCGATGAGATTGGCGCCGGGTGACTGGCGCAGAGTGCGCCCGAAGTAGTTCATTACAGCGCGAACAGCGGGGTGGCCTATGAGCGATGACAGACACAAGGGCAGTGATGGCGGTGACAAGCTGCTGTACTGTTCTTTCTGCGGAAAGAGTCAGCATGAAGTCCGTAAGCTGATTGCCGGTCCGTCGGTTTTCGTCTGTGACGAATGCGTCGAACTCTGCAACGACATCATCCGCGAGGAAGTGCAGGAAAAGTCCTCGGCCATCAAGGGCCGCAAGCTTCCCCTGCCGCGCGATATCAACCGCATCCTCGACGACTACGTGGTCGGGCAGACGCGCGCCAAGCGGATTCTGTCGGTCGCGGTCTACAACCATTACAAACGGCTCGAACTCGGCGCCAAGAAGGACGACGTCGAGCTGTCCAAGAGCAACATCCTGCTCATCGGCCCGACCGGCTCGGGCAAGACGCTGCTCGCCGAGACGCTGGCGCGCCTGCTCAATGTGCCGTTCACCATTGCCGACGCCACCACGCTGACCGAGGCCGGGTACGTCGGCGAGGATGTGGAAAA
>CAYLYS010000115.1:0-2824 GCA_964388175.1 uncultured Chromatiales bacterium
GCGTGTCGGACGAGATCCTCAAGCGCACCAGCGACGCCTATCGCCGCATCCGCAACACGGCGCGCTTCCTGCTCGCGAACCTCGACGGCTTCGATCCGGCGCGCGATGCCGTGTCCTGGGACGAGATGCTCGACCTCGACCGCTGGGTGTTGCTGCGCGCGGCGGCGCTGCAACGTGAGCTGCGCGCGGCCTATGCGCAGTACGAATTCCATCTCGTCTACCAGAAGGTGCACAACTTCTGCGCGGTGGAGCTCGGCGCTTTCTATCTCGATATCGTCAAGGATCGTCAGTACACCATGCAGGCCGACAGCCGCGCCCGCCGCTCGGCGCAGACCGCCATGCATCAGGTGGTCGAGGCGCTCACGCGCTGGATCGCGCCGATCCTGAGCTTCACCGCGGAGGACATCTGGGGGCACATCCCGGGTGCGCGCAGCGAGTCGGTGTTCCTGGAGGAATGGTTCCCGCTGCCTGCGGACGCGGTGCTCGATACCGCGGCCGGCGCCGCGCTCGATGCGGTCTGGGAGCGCGTCATGGCGCTGCGCGAGGCGGTCGGCCGCGAGTTGGAGAAGCTGCGCGTCGCCGGCGCCATCGGCGCCGGGCTCGATGCCGAGGTCGATCTGTACTGCGAGGGCGATGTCCTGGCGGGGCTGCGGACGCTGGAGGACGAACTGCGCTTCGCGCTGATCACTTCCTATGCGCGCGTGCATCCGCTGGCCGCGCGCCCGGCAGCCGCGGTCGAGGCGGCGCTCGAAGGCGGCGGCAGTGTATGGGTCGTGGCGGCGGCGTCGGAGCATGCCAAATGCGTGCGCTGCTGGCACCGGCGCGAGGATGTCGGCGCGCATGCGGATCATCCCGAGCTGTGCGGGCGCTGCGTCGAGAACGTTGCCGGCGGCGGCGAGGAGCGGCGCCATGCCTGAGGTCGTGGCGCGCCTGTCGTGGCACCATAGCGGCTGGCGCTGGCTGTGGCTGACCGCGTTGATCATCGTGCTCGACCAGGTGAGCAAGCTGTGGGCGAGCGCCGCGCTGCAGCTTTACCAGAGCATCGAAGTGCTGCCGTTTTTCAACATCACCCTGGTGCACAATCCGGGGGCGGCTTTCAGCTTCCTCAGCAACGCTTCGGGCTGGCAGCGCTGGTTCTTCACCGGGCTGGCGATCGTCTTCTCGGTGGTGATCCTGGTGTGGATGCGCCGGCTCGGCGCCGGTGAGCGCCGGCAGGCCGCCGCGCTGGCATTCATTCTCGGCGGCGCCATCGGTAACGTGCTCGATCGGCTGCAGCACGGTCATGTCGTCGATTTCATCGATGTGTACTATCGCGACTGGCACTGGCCGGCGTTCAACGTCGCCGATTCGGCGATATTCATCGGTGCGGCGCTGATGATTCTCGATGCGCTGGTGGGGCCGAGAAAGAGCGGGGTATAATCGGGCCGTGCAAGTCATACTCGCCAATCCCCGCGGTTTCTGCGCCGGTGTCGAGCGCGCCATCGAGATCGTCGAGCGCGCCATCGAACAGTTCGGCGCGCCGATCTATGTCCGCCACGAAGTCGTGCACAACAAGTTCGTGGTGGCGAATCTGCGCGAGCGCGGCGCCGTTTTCGTCGAGGAACTGGACGAAGTGCCGGACGGCGCCATCGTCATTTTCTCCGCCCACGGCGTTGCCAATGCCGTGCGCGTCGAAGCGGATCGCCGCCATCTGAAAGTGTTCGACGCCACCTGTCCGCTGGTCACCAAGGTGCACGTCGAAGTGATGCGCCACGCCCGGGCCGGTCGCGAGTGCATCCTCATCGGCCACGCCGGCCATCCCGAAGTGGAAGGCACGCTCGGCCAGTACACCGACAGCGAGCGCAACCGGATCTACCTGGTGGAGTCGAGTGCGGATGTCGAACGCCTGCAGGTGGAAAATCCGCACGACCTCGCTTTCGTCACCCAGACCACGCTTTCCACCGACGACACGGCGGAGATCATCGCCGCGCTGCGCGCGCGCTTTCCGAGCATCATGGGGCCGCGCAAGGACGATATCTGCTATGCCACGCAGAACCGTCAGGACGCCGTCAAACTGCTCTCCGTCCAGTGCGATCTGGTGCTCGTCGTCGGTTCACGCAACAGTTCGAATTCCAACCGCTTGCGCGAGATTGCCGAAAAAGCGCAGATCGAAGCGCATCTGATCGATAACGCCACTGAGATCGACGCCGGCTGGCTGACGGGGAAACAGCGCGTCGGAGTGACCGCCGGCGCGTCGGTACCCGAGGTGCTGGTGAACGAGGTCATCGCGCGCTTGCGCGAATGCGGCGCCTCCTCGGTGGAGAATCTGGACGGCCGCCCGGAACAGGTGGTTTTCTCTCTGCCGCGCGAATTGCAGCAGGTGCGCGTCGTCAACTGAGGCTGCGTCCCGCGTGGCCTCTTTCTCCCTTCATTCCTACCATCTGTCCGCCGGCAGCTTCTGCCCGCGTGAATTCAGCGTCAGCGCGCCATCGTGCGCCTGCGCCGTACCGGGCGTGGCGGTGAGTATCACGCAACTGGTGATGCCGGCGCCGCACGCCGCGGCGCTGATCGTATAGTGGCCTTCGGGCGAGCTGGTGCCGAGCGGCAGCGCGGCGAGGCTGGTGGTGTAGGTGTTGTTCTCGGTGAAGAAACGCTCCTGACGCGCCATCGCTTCCATCAGCGCCGCCTGCCCGTCCGAACGCCGCGCCTTGGTGACGCTGTCGTTGTAGGCCGGAATCGCGATCATCGCCAGGATGCCGATCAGCGTCACGACGATGACCAGCTCGATCAGGGTGAAACCGCTTTGTAGTTTCTTCGCATTCATTTCTTGTCTCCGTGCCGGCTG
>CAYLYS010000116.1:0-2665 GCA_964388175.1 uncultured Chromatiales bacterium
GATCTTCCGGGCCGCCTGGCCGGCTTGATCTGAATCTCATGGACACCGGTTCCCGTGCGCCTCTTCGTTTTTGCCGGGTGTCCGCCGGGATCGTGCGCGAATCCGCCATTCCTCTTTTCCTGGAGCACGAGATGTCGTGCGACAATGCGTCGGTGGCGGCGCAGGGCGGGGTGCTGCTTGCGACGCCGCTGTGGAGTGCCGGGACGCCGCTTGCCGTTATACCGTTTGCCGATGCCCATCCGGCTTCCATGCCGGTGAGATCACGTTCGGTGCGTCCGTGCGTTTCAGCAGACGGCTGGGGGCGAGGGTGAATTCGCCGTATTTTTCGTTGATGCGGTCCATCACCGCGTT
Source organism: uncultured Chromatiales bacterium (assembly GCA_964388175.1). Taxonomy (GTDB): domain Bacteria; phylum Pseudomonadota; class Gammaproteobacteria; order SZUA-140; family SZUA-140; genus JAITWN01. Next base: position 352 of record CAYLYS010000116.1, read on the forward strand.
CAGCTGTGTTCTCGTTTCTTTGCACTCGGCGAAGATTTCGCTCTGACCGGCGCCGATGACGGGATCGAGCGCCGTGATCTGAATCTGAAACACGCCTTCGCCACGCCAGTGCCGTGCCAGCAACTCGCGGCACAGCGCGAAGACCGCCTTGCTGTCGTCGGTGGCCGAAGTCAGTTTGAATTTTTCCTCGATCCATACTTCGCGTGTACGCAGGCCGATAGCAAAAACCCGTGCCCGCATACCGTGCCGGCGCAGCCGGGCGCCGACTTTTTCACTCATGTGGCTGAAGTAGGTGATGAGCGTGCCGCGGTCACGGGTATCGGGCGGCAGCACCTTGCCGTGGCCGAGGGATTTCGGCGCGGCCACCGTCGTGCGCACGGGGTCAGGGTCGAGTCCCTGGCACATGAGCCAGATGCGGCGCCCGATATTGCCGAAGCGCTGGCCCAGTTCGCCGATCGGCAGTCCGGCCATGTCGCCGCAGCGGTGGACGCCGCGCGCGGCGAGAAAACCGCCGATGCCTGCGGCGATGCCGCACAGTGCGGTGATCGGCGCATCGGCGAGTCGGTCGCGTGATTCCCATGGCGGGATGACGGTCAGTCCATCCGGTTTGTGCAGATTCGAGGCGAACTTCGCCGTGGTCTTGTCGCCGCTCACGCCGACCGAGCAGTGGATGCCGGCTGTCTCCCAAACCAGTCGTTTCGCCATCAATGCCATGCGGGCGGGTGTGCCGTGCAGGCGCTGGCAATACGTCACATCGAGGAAGGCCTCATCGACGCTGAAGACCTCGATGTCGGGCGTGATGGCTTCGAATGCGCGCATGATCCGCGTCGAGACCGCGGCATAGACCTGGGGCCGCGACGGGCGCTGGATCAGCGTGGGACATTGCCTGCGTGCTTCCTGCATGCGCATGCCGGTGCGGATGCCGTGGGCGCGCGCTTCATAGGAGCTGGTGATGATGCAACTGCCGCGTGCACCGTTGGTGACGGCGATCGGTTTGCCGCGCAGTGCGGGAAAATCGCGCTGTTCGATGGCGGCGAAAAATGCATCCATATCGATGTGGATGAGCGCGCGCGGCCAGATGAGAGGGCAGTGGTCCATGGTGCCTGCGGTGAGGAAAGTGCGGAGGAGGGATTCGGCATCAGCATAGAACGCTTTGCTCGCACAGGTAAATATTACTGAATATTTCAATGATATTCATGCTGCTATTGACTGATCTGAATGTCGTTTGGAATATTGCCGTGCGCTGTCACTGCGACATTCCGTCGCATTCATTCTTTTTCCCTCTCGCTTACAATGCCGGCTTTTTGCCGGGAAGCAAAAGAAAGCCGGCCCGCCTGCAGTGGCGGACCGGCTTCCGTTTCGACTCAATGCTCGACGATGGCGATGAGTTTACCGCTGCTGGCGGTCGCTGCGCTGTCCCTGCTTGTCGGCGCGCCGTTCCTGCCAGGATGCGAGCTTTTCCTTTTGCTCGGCGCTCAGTACGCGATAGGCTTCATTCAGGCCGGTGAGGCGCAGCACCTGCAGTTCGCTCTCCAGCGCAGCGGCCTGGCCGGCGAGCTCCTGTGCGCGGTGCGGATCGAAATGATCGCTCAGCGCGTTGGTTTGCTGTTCCTTGTGCAGCTCGCGCAGGGCGGTGATCTTCTCCTTGCCGGTGGCAGCCTGATTCTTGAAGATCTCCCTGATCTGGGTACGCTGCTCGTCGGAAAGCTGCAGGCGCTTCAACACGGCGCCGCTGTTGAAGGCATCATGATGCTGATGCTTCATGAAGCGGGCATCGCCGTGACCATAACCACTCGGATTGGCATTGCTGACACTGACGGCGCCCATTCCCAGCAGGCTCAAGGCCAGCACGCCCGACAATATGGTTGTCCTTTTCTTCATGTGACGATCTCCTGTGGTAACAAGGGTGGCACAGCCACCCGACGCCTGCAGTATGGTCGCGGTCAATGTCAGATGGGGTCAGGAAAATGTAAAACTGTGTAAAGGTCACTCGGCAGCATGCGCGATGCCGGCGTAAGATCCCGATGACGGAATAGCGTATCCATTCAGGAGAAGTGGCGGTTGCGGTCTGATGGTTTCATCGGTGCCGGCCGATCGCCGACAGCCAGCGGTGTAACAATCTGAAATACCAACGGCATAGTAATTTTACATAATATACATTATACGAACATCAAGATACCGTGATTGTTCACGCTCCGCACCGTGAACTTCGTCGGTATCGAGTCGGTATCAAGGTTATCGCTTACTACCTTCGTATTATTAATAATCCTGATGAAATCTATGACAATAGGCCAATCGTAAAGCGGGCGCGTTT
>CAYLYS010000117.1:0-983 GCA_964388175.1 uncultured Chromatiales bacterium
TTGCGGATGCGGCGATAGGCGTCGCTGGTGCGCTTGAGGATCTCGTCCGACACGCTGATCTCGCCGCGGTAATCCGTGGCCGCGACCCACAGGCGCAGGATGTCCGCGCCGAGCGTATTGACGACCTTCTGCGGCGCGACGACATTGCCCAGCGATTTCGACATCTTGCGCCCCTGCGCATCGACGGTGAAACCGTGCGTGAGCACGCCGCGATAGGGCGCCGTGCCGTGCATCGCCACCGAGGTCAGCAGCGAGGACTGGAACCAGCCGCGGTGCTGATCCGAGCCTTCGAGATAGAGATCGGCCGGAAACGGCAAGGCGCCGAAACGCTCCTGCCCGCCCAGCACGCAGTAGTGCGTCACGCCGGAATCGAACCAGACGTCCAGAATATGGCCGACCTTGTCGTATTCGGCCGCTTCCGCGCCGAGCAGCTCCGCCGCATCGAGGTCGTACCAGGCATCGATGCCCGCGGCCGCCACGCGCTGCGCCACCGCTTCGATCAGCTCGGCGGTACGCGGATGCAGCTCGCCGCTGTGCCGATGCACGAACAGCGCGATCGGCACGCCCCAGGTGCGCTGGCGCGAAATGCACCAGTCCGGGCGCTTCTCGATCATGCTCTCGATGCGCGCCTGTCCCCATTTCGGCACCCACTGCACCTCGCCGATGGCGGCGAGCGCCTGCGTGCGCAAGCCATCGCGCTCCATGCCGATGAACCACTGCGGCGTGGCGCGGAAAATGATCGGCGTCTTGTGACGCCAGCAGTGCGGATAGCTGTGGCGCAGCGCCTCGGCGTGGATCAGCGCGCCGCGCGTCTTGAGCAGTTCGATGATGTGGTCATTGGCGTCGAACACATGCAGCCCGGCGAACAGCGGCGTGTCGGGCAGGAAACGGCCGCGATCATCCACCGGATTGTCGACGGACAGACCATAGCGCAGGCCGGCGACGTAGTCCTCCTGGCCGTGGCCGGGCGCGGTATGCACGGC
>CAYLYS010000117.1:993-2590 GCA_964388175.1 uncultured Chromatiales bacterium
CACGTCTCGGCCGAGGACGGCACCGGCGCCGTGCATACCGCGCCCGGCCACGGCGGTGACGTGATCGCCGAGGATGAGCGGCACTTCGCGCTCATAGAAGGGATGGCGCAACAGCAACCCTTCCAGATCGCTGCCCTTGGCGTAGGCGATGACCTGGTAACGCTCGATGCCGTAGCGTCCCATGACGTCCTTGAGCAACTGGTCGGCGAGCAGCAGGCGCTCATGACCGCGCGCGGTCTCGCACTGCACCAGCACGTAATCGAAATCGGGGTTGAGCGCGACCGCGCGGTTGGCCGGCAGCGTCCACGGCGTCGTGGTCCAGATCGGCACCGAGATCGGGCCCTGCCCGTGATGCCCCTCGACGTGCCGGCTGCGCTGCAGCAGCGCTTCCTCATCGAGCAGCTCGAAACGCACGTCGATGGCGGGCGAGGTGCGGTCCTCGTATTCGACTTCAGCCTCGGCGAGTGCCGAGCCGCAATCGGCGCACCAGTGCACCGGCTTGAAACCCTGATAAACATGTCCCGCCGCGACGATGCGGCCGAGGGCGCGCACGATGTCGGCTTCGACGTGGTAATCCATGGTGAGGTACGGACGGCTCCAGTCGCCGAAGACGCCGAGGCGCTGGAAGTCGGCGCGCTGGCGTTCGACCTGCTTGAGCGCGTAGTCGCGGCAGGCGCGGCGGAAGGTGCGGGCATCGACCTTCTGCCCCGGCTTGCCGACCTGCTTCTCGACGTTGAGCTCGATCGGCAGACCGTGGCAGTCCCAGCCCGGCACATAGGGCGCGTCGAAACCGTCCAGGCTGCGCGCCTTGACGATGATGTCCTTCAGAATCTTGTTGACCGCGTGACCGATGTGGATCTCGCCGTTGGCGTAGGGCGGACCGTCGTGCAGCACGAAGCGCGGCCGTCCCTTGCGCTGTTCGCGCAGGCGCGCGTAGAGATCCATGTCCTCCCAGCGCCGCAGAAACTCCGGTTCGCGCTGGGAGAGGTTGCCCTTCATCGCGAAGTCGGTCCTGGGCAGATTCAGCGTGTTTTTATAATCGGCCATCTTTCGTCTCGGATACTCGATGATTCCCCGTGTACTTGTCCGGCTGTCTGTCCGGCTATTTCCGGCTGTATTTATTGGGCGGCAGCGGCGGCGGCAAACCAGGCGCGCGCGGCACACGCGTCTTCGCCGATCTGCGTCGCCAGCGCGTCGAGCGAGGTGAAGCGGCGCTCTTCGCGCAGCCGGCGATGAAACTCGACCTGCAGATGGCGGCCGTAGAGATCGCCATCGAAATCGAACACATGCACTTCCAGCAGGCACTGCGTGCCGTTCACCGTCGGCCGCATGCCGATATTGGCCACGCCGTCGAGCGGCTGCGCACCGATGCCGAACACGCGCACCGCGAACACCCCGGCGAGCGGCGCGGCATGCGGCTCCGCGCCGTTGGCGTAGGCGCGCCGCTGCAGATGCACATTGGCGGTCGGAAAGCCGAGCTGCCGCCCGCGGCGATCGCCCGCCACCACCAGGCCCGCGAGCCGGTACGGCCGGCCGAGGAGCCGCTCGGCGGCGGCGAGATCGCCGCGGGCGGCAGCTCGGCTTTCCGACCGCCAAT
>CAYLYS010000118.1:0-616 GCA_964388175.1 uncultured Chromatiales bacterium
CGAGCAGCGCATCGACCGCTTCCTGCAGCATGCGCTTCTCGTTGCGCACGATGATATCGGGCGCATTGAGATCGAGCAGCCGCTTCAGGCGGTTGTTGCGGTTGATAACGCGACGGTAGAGATCGTTCAGATCGGAGGTGGCGAAGCGGCCGCCGTCGAGCGGGACCAGCGGACGCAGTTCCGGCGGCAATACCGGCAGCACCGACATCACCATCCACTCGGGACGGTTGCCCGAGCCCAGGAAAGCCTCCATCAGCTTGAGGCGCTTGGACAGCTTCTTGATCTTGGTATCGGAGGTCACCGAAGCGATTTCGGTACGCAGCCTGTCGACCTCGACCTTGATGTCGAGCGTGTGCAGCAGTTCGTGGATCGCTTCGGCGCCCATACGCGCGTCGAACTCATCGCCGTACTCCTCGATCGCGTCGAGGTAGGCCTCATCGGTGAGCAGCTGACCGCGTTCGAGCTGGGTCATGCCCGGATCGATGACGACGAAGGCTTCGAAATAGAGCACGCGCTCGATGTCGCGCAGCGTCATGTCGAGCAGCAGGCCCATGCGCGAGGGCAGCGACTTGAGGAACCAGATGTGCGCGACCGGGCTGGCGAGTTCGATGTGGCC
>CAYLYS010000118.1:626-2567 GCA_964388175.1 uncultured Chromatiales bacterium
TACCGCACAGACATTCGTAATCCTTGACCGGCCCGAAGATCTTGGCGCAGAACAGACCGTCGCGCTCCGGCTTGAAGGTGCGATAGTTGATGGTCTCCGGCTTCTTTACCTCGCCGTAGGACCACGAGCGAATTTTCGCCGGGGAGGCGAGCCCGATGCGAATCGCGTCGAACTCGTCGATCTGCCCCTGCTGCTTGAACATGTTGAGTAGATTTTTCAATGCCGTATCTCCCGTTCAGGATCGCGTGTCTCTAGCCGCCGATGTACCGCCGTCACTCCAGTTCGACGTCGATACCGAGCGCGCGGATCTCCTTGAGCAACACATTGAACGACTCCGGCATGCCGGGTTCCATGTGGTGATCGCCATCGACGATGTTCTTGTACATGGCGGTACGGCCGTGGACATCGTCGGACTTCACCGTCAGCATTTCCTGCAGGGTGTAGGCCGCGCCATAGGCTTCCAGCGCCCACACTTCCATTTCACCGAAACGCTGGCCGCCGAACTGCGCCTTGCCGCCGAGCGGCTGCTGCGTCACCAGACTGTACGGTCCGGTAGAGCGGGCGTGCATCTTGTCATCGACCAGATGGTTCAGCTTGAGCATGTACATATAACCGACCGTGACCGAACGCTCGAAGGCATCGCCGGTGCGGCCGTCGTACAGCGTGGTCTGACCCGAGGTCGGCAAGCCCGCAAGTTCGAGCATCCCCTTGATCTCGCCTTCGGTGGCGCCGTCGAATACCGGCGTCGCCATCGGCACGCCTTCGCGCAGATTCTGCGCCAGTGCGATGATCTCATCGTCGGACAGCGATGACAGATCCTCACGCTTGCCTTCGCCCGCGTTATAGACCTTGTCGAGCAGGCCACGCACTTCGCTCACCTGGCGCTGCGCTTCGATCATCCGGCCGATCTTCTTGCCGAGCCCCTTCGCAGCCCAGCCGAGGTGGGTTTCGAGCACCTGACCGACGTTCATGCGCGAGGGAACGCCGAGCGGATTGAGCACGATGTCGACCGGCGTGCCGTCAGCCATGTACGGCATGTCCTCGACCGGCACGATCATCGAGATCACGCCCTTGTTACCGTGACGACCGGCCATCTTGTCGCCAGGCTGCACACGGCGCTTGACCGCGAGGTAGACCTTGACCATCTTCAGCACGCCGGGGGCGAGATCGTCGCCGGCGCTGAGCTTGCCGCGCTGCACTTCCAGCTTGTCATCCACCGCCTGGCGCAGACGACGACGCTGGGCATTCAGACCTTCCAGCTCTTTTACCGCGGTTTCGGTCTTGAGACGAATCTCGAACCACTTCTCGCGCGGAATCTCGGCCAGCATGGCCTTGGTCAGCTTGGTGCCGTCCTTGATGCCCTTGACGCCGCCTTCGGCGGTCTTGCCGATGAGCAGTTTCTCGGCGCGCAGGTAGATATCCTCTTCGAGGATGCGGTACTCGTCGCCAAGATCCTTTTTGATGCGTTCGAGTTCGGCCTTCTCGATCTGCTGGGCACGCTTGTCCTTCTCGACACCGTCGCGGGTCAGCACGCGGACGTCGATCACCGTGCCCGACATCCCCGAGGGTACGCGCGCCGAGGTGTCTTTCACGTCAGAGGCCTTCTCGCCGAAGATGGCGCGCAGCAGCTTCTCCTCGGGCGTGAGCTGGGTCTCGCCCTTGGGCGTGACCTTGCCGACCAGAATGTCGCCCGGCGCGACTTCGGCGCCGATGTAGACGATGCCGGCCTCGTCGAGCTTGGCCAGCGCGCTTTCACCGACATTGGGAATATCGCAGGTGATTTCTTCTGGCCCGAGCTTGGTGTCGCGCGCGACGCAGGTGATTTCCTCGATGTGGATCGAGGTATAACGATCCTCTTCCACCACACGCTCGGAGATGAGAATGGAGTCTTCGAAGTTGTAACCGTTCCACGGCATGAACGCGACCAGCAGGTTCTGCCCC
>CAYLYS010000119.1:0-2423 GCA_964388175.1 uncultured Chromatiales bacterium
TCGGCTGGGGCGGCTGGTGGTTCTGGGATCCGGTCGAGAACGCCTCGTTCATGCCCTGGCTCGCCGGCACCGCATTGATCCATTCGCTGGCGGTCACGGAAAAACGCGGTGTATTCCGGAACTGGACGGTGTTGCTGGCGATCATGGCATTCTCGCTCAGTCTGCTCGGCACCTTCCTCGTGCGCTCCGGCGTGCTGACATCGGTGCATGCTTTCGCCACCGATCCCTCGCGCGGTTTGTTCATCCTCTGTCTGCTCGCGATCGTCGTCGGCGGCTCGCTGCTGCTCTTCGCCCTGCGCGCGCCGCGGGTCAAGTCCGAGGGTAAGTTCGACATCGTTTCGCGTGAATCGCTGTTGCTGTCGAACAATGTGCTGCTGATCGTGGCCATGGGTACGGTGCTGCTGGGCACGCTTTATCCGCTGCTGCTCGATGCGCTCGGCCTCGGCAAGATTTCGGTCGGGCCGCCTTACTTCGATTCGGTGTTCGTGCCGCTCATGACGCCGATGGTGTTCCTGATGGGGCTCGCGCCGCTGGCGCGCTGGAAGAAGGCGGATCTGCCCGATATGGCGGTGCGTCTGCGCTGGGCTTTCGCCAGCGCGGTCGCGGTCGCACTGCTGCTGCCGCTGGTGCTCGGCAAGTGGACGCCGATGATCGCGCTCGGTTTGCTGCTTGCCACCTGGATCATCGCCACGGTTGCTTACGGTTTCCTGCGCCGTGTCCGGCGCGCGCGCGAGATGGGTTCAGCTCCGTTCTCCGGCATGTCGCGCAGTTACTGGGGCATGCAGACCGCCCATTTCGGTGTGGCCGTGTTCATCATCGGCATCACCATGGTCAACGGCTTCGAGGTGGAAAGGGATTTGCGCATGGAAGTCGGCGATGAGGTCAATGTCGCCGGTTACGATTTCCGTTTCGATGGCGTGATCGACCGGCAGGGAACGAATTTCCAGGCCGCGCGCGGTTATGTACAGGTGCTGCGCAACGGGCGTGAGATCGCGCTCATGCATCCCGAGAAGCGTGTCTATACCGTGCAGACCATGCCGATGACCGAGGCGGCGATCCACACCAATCTGCTGCGCGATCTTTATGTATCCCTGGGTGAGCCGGTGGGCGGCGGCGCCTGGAGCGTGCGCATCTATTACAAGCCTTTCGTCGTGTGGATATGGGGTGGCTGCGTGTTCATGGCGCTTGGCGGCATACTGGCGATCAGTGACCGGCGTTATCGCATTGCCGTGCGGCGTCGGCAGACCGTCGACGGCGAGTCCCCGCTGACGCCGTCGGATGCCCTGGCGACGGAGGCGCGGCGATGAAACTGAGTATGAGGATGCTCATCCCCTTCGGCGTTTTTGTGCTGCTGCTGGGATTCCTCGGCGCGGGCCTTTATCTGAATCCGAGCCTGGTGCCTTCGCCGCTGGTCGGCAAATCGGCGCCGCCGTTCACACTGGCCCAGCTGCATGATCCGCGGGAGACGGTATCCAATGAGGACATGCGCGGGCAGGTGTGGCTGCTCAACGTCTGGGCTTCATGGTGTGTTTCCTGCCGTTACGAGCATCCGCTGCTGGTCGAGCTGGCGCGTGAGAACATCGTGCCGATTTACGGACTGAACTATAAGGATCGGCGGGAAGACGCCATCGGCTGGCTGCGCAGTTTCGGCGATCCCTACGTGCAGAGCCTGCATGATTTCGATGGCCGCGTCGGCATGGATTACGGTGTTTACGGTGTGCCGGAAACCTATGTCATCGATGCCGATGGCATGATCCGTTACAAGCAGATCGGACCGATCACCGCCGATGTGCTGAAGGACACCATCCTTCCGCTGGTCAGGGAGTTGCAAGGCTGATGCGCATGCCCGTCTTCAGCCCTGTTCTCGCTGCGGCCCGGCGACCGAACCTGTTCCCGCTGGTCGTCGTGCTGGCGGCGCTGTCGCTGTCGGTATCGCTGTCATGGTCGCCTGCTCAGGCAGCAGCCCAGGCCGCGCCGGCGGTTGCGGTGAGCGACGATCCCGCCACCAAGGAGCGGGTCAAGCGCCTGGAGAGCGAACTGCGCTGTCTGGTCTGCCAGGCGCAGTCGATCGCCGAATCGGATTCCGATTTCGCGCACGATATCCGGCGCGAGATAAACCGCATGATCGCGGACGGCGGCAGCGACGCCGAGATCAAGGCGTTTCTGGTCGAGCGCTATGGCGACTTCATCCTCTATCGTCCGCCGCTGCAGTCGACCACCGTTCTGCTCTGGATCGGCCCCGCCATTCTGCTGCTGATCGGTTTCAGCGCGCTGGGCACAGTGCTTGCCCGGCGGCGCAAGGGTGCCGATGTCGAGCAGCCCTTCAGCGAGGATGAACGGCAGCGCGTGAAATCGCTGCTGGCGGGTGTGGACGACGGCAAAAGGAATATCAGCGAATGACCGTTTTTTTTATCGTGGCTGCC
>CAYLYS010000120.1:0-2410 GCA_964388175.1 uncultured Chromatiales bacterium
GCTGATCTTCGATGAGGTGATGACCGGCTTTCGGGTCGCGCTCGGCGGCGCGCAGCAGCGCTTCGGCATCCGCCCCGATCTGACCACGCTCGGCAAGATCATCGGCGGCGGGCTCCCGGTCGGCGCCTTCGGCGGCCGGCGGGACATCATGGAAAAGCTGGCGCCGCTCGGTCCCGTGTACCAGGCCGGCACGCTGTCCGGCAATCCGGTGGCGATGGCGGCGGGGCTGGCAACACTCGACGAAGTGCAGCGCGACGACTTCTACCAGGACCTCAGCGCGACCACCAAGCGCATCGCCGAAGGGCTGATCACGCGTGCGCGCGCCTTCAATATCCCGCTGACGGTGAATCACGTCGGCGGCATGTTCGGCCTCTTCTTCACCGATGAGCCCGTGGTGGAAAACTTCAGCCAGGTCGCGCGCTGCGATCTCGACCGTTTTCGCCGCTTCTTCCACGGCATGCTCGAACAGGGCGTCTACCTCGCGCCTTCGCCCTTCGAAGCCTGCTTCGTTTCCTCGGCGCACGGCCAGTCGGAAATCAAGCGCACGCTGATCGCGGCGGAGCAGGTTTTCTCGCGCCTCTGAGCAGACGCGGGACCAGAGCCGCAGCGATGAAATACAGTCCGCTCGGAAACACCGGCATCGAGGTCAGCCGCATCTGCCTCGGCACCATGACCTTCGGCGAGCAGAACAGCGAGGCGGAAGCGCACTCCCAGCTCGACGCCGCCGTCGCTGCCGGCATCAACTTCATCGACACCGCGGAAATGTATCCGGTGCCGCCGCGCGCCGAAACATACGGTCTCACCGAACGCTACATCGGCAGCTGGCTGCGCGCGCGCGGCGGCCGCGACCGTATCGTGCTCGCCACCAAGGTGATGGGGCCATCGGAGGATCTGCGCTACGTGCGCGATGGCTCGACACGCCTCGATCGGCGCAACATCGAAGCGGCGGTCGAAGCCAGCCTGGCGCGGCTCGGCACCGATTACATCGATCTCTATCAGTTGCACTGGCCCGACCGCCGTAACAACCGCTTCGGCCAGCTCGGCTACTGTCACAATCCCGACGATCAGGAAGTACCGCTGGAGGAAACACTGGAAGCGCTCGCCGCGCTGGTCGCCGCCGGCAAGGTTCGCCACATCGGCGTATCGAACGAAACACCCTGGGGCGTGATGCGTCTGCTGCAGCTGGCGACGCAGCACGGATTGCCGCGCATCGTCAGCATCCAGAATCCCTACAACCTGCTCAATCGCTCCTTCGAAGTCGGCCTCGCCGAAATCGCGCATCGCGAAGCGGTCGGCCTGCTCGCCTATTCTCCGCTCGGCTTCGGCGTATTGTCCGGCAAATACCTGGACGGACAGCGTCCGGCCGGTGCGCGGCTGAGCCGCTTCGAGCGCTTCAAGCGCTACACCCGTGAAACCGCGCAGGCGCCGATCCGCGCCTACGTCGCACTCGCCCGCGAGCACGGTCTCGATCCGGCGCAGATGGCGCTGGCCTACGTCAACTCGCGCTCGTTTCTCACCAGCACCGTCATCGGCGCCACCGACCTGCAGCAGCTCGCCGCCAACATCGCCAGCATCGATCTCGAACTGCCGGCCGGGGTGCTTGCCGCCATCGAAGCGATCCACACCAGCCAGCCGAATCCATGCCCCTGAACAAACGCGCGGTACGCAGCGCGCATCTGCTCGCCACAGCGCCTGCTCTGCTGTTGGGCCTGTTGCTGAGCGGAACGACGACAGCACAAAGCATCGGCGCGGGGATGGCTGGCTCGGTCACCCTGCCTCTCGACACCATAAGGGATGAAGTGCTTTATCTGCGACCAGGCGGCCCGCATCCGCTGTTCAGCGTCGATCTCGGCGCCGATGCGCGTGACATCGCCATCGTCCGTGATTCTGCCGATGGGCCGGTAAGTGATCTGGCCGGCGATCTGATACTGGTGGCCGCGGGCGCCGACGGCTTGATGATCCTGCATCTGGCCGGCGACGAAGCGCCACGATTGCTCGCGCGCCACACTTTCGCCACCGCAGTCGACAAGGTGGTGACGAACGGACACACCGCCTGGCTGAGCGGAGCCGGTGGTCTGTACGCGGTGGACATCAGCGATCCCGCGCAGCCGCGGCTGCTGTCCGGCTATACCGCCTCGACCACTGCGGCACCACTGATCGGCTTTGCCGTACGCGGCACCAGCGCCTATCTGCTGTTCGAGCATGAACTGCATGTGATCGATCTTTCGACGGAAACCCCGCGCCTGCTTTCCCGTCAGGCCTTCGGCTTCGACGCGCACGCGCTGGCTCAGAACGACGACGGCCTGTATATCGCTGCCGGCGAGCACGGCCTGCTGATCTACGACGCCGATAAGCCCGACGCCGGCCTGCGCGGCTTTCGCGCCAGCGCACCGGTGACCGGTGTCGCGCT
>CAYLYS010000121.1:0-2264 GCA_964388175.1 uncultured Chromatiales bacterium
CTCCGTGCCGCCGCAGGGCGGTCGCAAGCACCCGCAGCAGGAGTTCCTCCAGGTCGACACGACCAACATCTTGTTCGTCTGCGGCGGCGCGTTCGCAGGCCTGGACAAGATCATCTCCGGCCGCGGCCGCACCACCTCGATCGGCTTCGGGGCCACGGTGCGCGCGCCCGAGGACCGCAAGACCGGCGAGATTTTCCGCGAGGTCGAGCCCGAGGATCTGCTCAAGTTCGGCCTGATCCCCGAGTTCGTCGGCCGCCTGCCGGTGGTCGCGACCCTGGAGGATCTCGACGAGGCCTCGCTCAAGAAGATCCTGGTCGAGCCCAAGAACGCGTTGGTAAAACAGTACCAGCGGCTGTTCGAGATGGAAACGATCGACCTGACGCTGGCCGAGGAGGCGCTCGGCGCGATCGCCCGCAAGGCGATCGAGCGCAAGACCGGCGCGCGCGGGCTGCGCTCGATCATGGAGGCGATCCTGCTCGACACCATGTTCGATCTGCCGAGCCTGGAGGGCGTCGAGGAGGTGGTGATCTCGCGCGAGGTCGTCGAGGGAACCGCCCGGCCGCTCTACATCTACGCCGACCGCGCAGGGGATGCCGGCGCCACCAGCGCCTGACGGGCCTTCCAGTCTGGACGGTTTCAAAGCCGGTTCGCCCAAACGCGGACCGGTTTTGTATATTTGCTTGAATCTACAGGCTTACTTGACACCCCGCCCGCCTGTATCCACCTAATACCCGACGAACGAAACGGCACAGGCAGATTCGCGCTCAAGCGAACCCCGGACAGGGCTGTCTGTGCCTGCTGCGGTCTTCCCTGACATCGGCGCTGTGAGGGGGCCCGCGTTTCCCTTGTCCGGTCACTGGCACTCCATCGAGGCTGCGCATGGGCGGGCCACGGAGGAGGGGCTCTCAGAAAGGAAGACTGGCCATGACGCTTGCAAAACCTCGCCCGCCGCTGACGCCCGGCGAAACCCGCTCCTACCCGGTTCTGCCGCTGCGCGACATCGTGGTGTTCCCCCACATGATCGTGCCGCTGTTCGTCGGCCGGGAGAAGTCGATCAAGGCGCTCGAAGAGGTGATGCGCACGGATACGTTCATCCTGCTCGCAACGCAGAAGAACGCCTCCGACGACGATCCGGCCACCGATGCCATTTTCGAGATCGGCACGCTCGCGAGCGTGCTGCAGCTGCTGAAGCTGCCTGACGGCACCGTCAAGGTGCTGGTCGAGGGCGTGCAGCGCGGCAAGGTGCTCAAGTACACCGACCGCAGCGACTATTACGAGGCCGACGCCGTGATCCTGGAGGATCAGGTCGGCGAGAAGGTCGAGGTCGAGGCGCTGGCCCGCTCGGTCGTGACCGAGTTCGAGGGCTACGTGAAGCTCAACAAGAAGGTCTCGCCCGAGGTCGTGGGCGTGGTCCAGCAGATCGACGACTACGCCAAGCTCGCCGATACCGTGGCCTCGCATCTGGCGGTCAAGATCACCGACAAGCAGGGCGTCCTGGAGACGATGTCGGTCGCGCAGCGCCTGGAGAAGGTGCTGGGCATGATGGAGAGCGAGATCTCGGTCCTTCAGGTCGAGAAGCGCATCCGCACACGCGTCAAGCGCCAGATGGAGAAGACCCAGCGCGAGTACTACCTCAACGAGCAGATGAAGGCGATCCAGAAGGAGCTGGGCGACGAGGACGGCAAGGACGAACTGGCCGAACTCGAGGACAAGATCAAGAAGACCAAGCTCTCCAAGGAAGCCCGCGAGAAGGCGCAGCACGAACTCAAGAAGCTGCGCCAGATGTCGCCGATGTCTGCGGAGGCGACGGTCGTTCGCAATTATCTCGATTGGCTGCTGTCGATCCCGTGGGGCAAGAAGTCAAAGGTCAAGTCCGACCTCAAGGCCGCTCAGGACGTCCTCGACAGCGATCACTACGGCCTGGAGAAGGTCAAGGAGCGGATCGTCGAATACCTCGCCGTGCAGCAGCGCGCCAACAAGCTGACCGGGCCGATCCTGTGCCTGGTCGGACCTCCCGGCGTGGGCAAGACCTCGCTCGGCAAGTCGATCGCCAAGGCGACCGGCCGCGAGTTCGTGCGCGTCTCGCTCGGCGGCGTGCGCGACGAGGCCGAGATCCGGGGCCACCGGCGCACCTATATCGGCTCGATGCCCGGCAAGATCATCCAGTCGATGCGCAAGGCCAAGTCGTCGAACCCGCTGTTCCTGCTCGACGAGATCGACAAGATGGGCTCGGACTTCCGCGGCGACCCGTCGGCCGCGCTGCT
>CAYLYS010000122.1:0-2085 GCA_964388175.1 uncultured Chromatiales bacterium
TGCTGCGGGTGCTTGCGGCCGCAGCAGGAGTTCCTGCAGGTCAACACCGCCAACATCCTGTTCATCTGCGGTGGCGCCTTCTCCGGTCTGGACCGCATCATCCGCGATCGCTCCGAGCGCGGCGGCATCGGTTTCTCCGCCGAGGTGAAGAGCAAGCAGGACGACAAGGGCGTGGGCGAGTGGCTGCATACGGTCGAGCCCGAAGACCTGATCAAATTCGGCCTGATACCGGAATTCGTCGGCCGTCTGCCGGTCATTGCGACGCTGGACGAGCTCGACGAGGCATCGCTGGTGCGGATACTCACCGAACCCAAGAACGCCATCACCAAGCAGTTCGCCAAGCTCTTCGAGATGGAGAACTGCGAGCTGGAATTCCGTCCCGATGCGCTGAGCGCGGTCGCGCGCAGGGCGATGGAGCGCAAGACCGGTGCCCGCGGACTGCGTTCGATCCTGGAGCAGACCCTGCTCGACACCATGTACGATCTGCCTTCGCAGGAGAACGTCAGCAAAGTGGTGATCGACGAAGGCGTCATCAAGGGCGAATCCGATCCCATCCTGATCTACGAGAGCAGCGATCAGGCCGCGCTCAGCAGAAAGGATCTCTGATCCTTTGCTCGGACCGGGCCGCCGCCAGCGGCGGCCCCGTTTTGCCGGATTGAATTCCGCCGGCGCAAGCCCAACTATAATTCCTGACAGCCATGCTGGCCGCCCCGGGCCTTCGCAGCATGCGAGGACGGGCGGCCCGCTCATATGAGGAAATCCGATGTCAGATCAAGACCATTCATCTGAGGTTGCCAGCGGCGCGGTCGACGACGGCGAGCAGGCGATGATCCCGGTATTACCCCTGCGTGATGTGGTGGTATATCCGCACATGGTCATTCCTCTTTTCGTCGGACGCGAGAAGTCCATCCGCGCGCTCGACCAGGCCATGGAGGCCGACAAGCGCATCATGCTGGTGGCGCAGAAGAGCGCCGCGCTGGACGACCCGGGTTCCGAGGACATTTACGAAATCGGTACCGTCGCCACTATCCTGCAGCTGCTCAAGCTTCCCGACGGCACGGTCAAGGTGCTGGTCGAGGGTCTGGAGCGCGCGCGCGTGCTGCGCTACCTGGAAACCGATTCCCAGTTCCTCGCCGAGATCAGCCGCTTGTCTTCGGTCAGCGTGAGCGAGCGTGAATCCGAGGTGCTCGGCCGCTCCGTGCTCGGTCAGTTCGACCAGTACGTCAAGCTGAACAGCAAGATCCCGCCCGAAGTGCTGTCATCGCTCGCCAGCATAGAAGATGTCGGCCGCCTCGCCGACACCATCGCCGCGCACATGGCGTTGAAGGTCGATGAGCGGCAGTCTCTGCTGGAAGCGCTCGAGATACGCGACCGCCTCGAAAAGCTCATGGGCATCATGGAGTCCGAGCTCGATCTGCTGCAGGTGGAGAAGCGCGTGCGCGGCCGCGTCAAGCGCCAGATGGAGAAGAGCCAGCGCGAGTATTATCTGAACGAGCAGATGAAGGCCATTCAGAAAGAACTCGGCGAGCTCGAGGACGCGCCCAACGAGGTCGAGGAGCTGACGCGCAAGATCGAGAGCGCCGGTATGCCCGCCGAAGCGAAAAAGAAGGCCATGGCCGAACTCGGCAAGTTGAAGATGATGTCGCCGATGTCAGCGGAAGCAACGGTGGTGCGTAACTACATCGACTGGCTGGTGGGTATCCCATGGAAGAAGCGCAGCAAGATCAGTCGCAGCTTGCCCCAGGCCGAGCAGGTGCTGGAAGAAGACCACTACGGTCTGGAGAAGGTCAAGGAGCGTATCCTCGAGTATCTGGCCGTGCAGCAGCGCGTCGACAAGCTGAAAGGTCCGATCCTGTGCCTGGTGGGGCCGCCCGGCGTCGGCAAGACATCGCTCGGGCGCTCGATCGCGCGCGCGACCAATCGCAAGTTCGTGCGCATGTCGCTCGGCGGTGTGCGCGACGAGGCCGAGATCCGCGGCCATCGGCGGACCTACATCGGTTCGATGCCGGGCAAGATCATCCAGAACCTGTCCAAGGTCGGCACCAAGAACCCGCTGTTCCTGCTCGACGAGATCGACAAGATGGC
>CAYLYS010000123.1:0-2057 GCA_964388175.1 uncultured Chromatiales bacterium
TCGGCAAGTCGATCAAGTTCAAGGATCTCGGGCTGGTCATCGTCGATGAGGAGCAGCATTTCGGCGTCGCGCATAAGGAGCGGCTCAAGGCGCTGCGCGCCGAGGTCGACATCCTCACCCTGACCGCCACGCCGATCCCGCGCACGCTCAACATGGCGCTCGCCGGCCTGCGCCAGTTGTCGATCATCGCTTCTCCGCCGCCGCGCCGGCTCGCCGTGAAGACCTTCGTGCGCGAATGGAACCGCGTGCTGCTGCGCGAGGCCTGTCTGCGCGAGATCCACCGCGGCGGCCAGATCTATTTCCTGCACAACGAAGTGCGCAACATCGAAAAGATCGAACGCGAGCTCACCGAGATCGTGCCCGAGGCGCGCGTGCGCCATGCCCACGGCCAGATGCCCGAGCGCGAGCTCGAAAACATCATGCTCGATTTCTACCACCAGCGCTTCAACATCCTGGTCTGCACCACGATCATCGAAAGCGGCATCGACATCCCCAATGCCAACACCATCATCATCAATCGCGCCGATCATCTCGGCCTCGCCCAGCTCTACCAGTTGCGCGGACGCGTCGGACGCTCTCACCACCAGGCCTATGCCTATCTGATCGTGCCGCCGCGCGCGGCGATGACGGCGGATGCGGTCAAGCGCCTGGAGGCGATCGAATCGATCGAAACGCTCGGCGCCGGCTTCACGCTGGCGACGCATGACCTGGAAATCCGCGGCGCCGGCGAACTGCTCGGCGACGAACAGAGCGGGCAGATCCACGAAGTCGGCTTCTCGCTCTACACCGATCTGCTGGAACGCGCGGTGAACGCGCTCAAATCGGGCCAGGAACCGCAGCTCGATCAGCCGCTCGCGCTCGACGCCGAGATCGAGCTCGGCGCCCCAGCACTGATCCCCGAGGATTATCTGCCCGATGTGCACAGCCGCCTGGTGATGTACAAACGCATCGCCAGCACGCGCGACGCCGAAGGCCTGCGCGAGCTGCAGGTGGAAATGATCGACCGTTTCGGCCTGCTGCCCGAAGCGGTGAAGAACCTGTTCCGCGTCGCCGAGATCAAGCGCATCGCGCTGCCGATGGGCGTGCGCCGCGTCGAACTCGGCACCCGCGAGGGCCGCCTGCTGTTCGGCCCGCAGCCCGTCATCGACAGCGCCAAGATCATCATGCTGATCCAGCGCAAGGGCGGATACTACCGCCTGCAGGGCAGCGACAGGCTGCAGTTCCCCCTGCCCGAGGGTGACATCGAACAACGCGTGCGCGCGGTCTGCGACCTGCTGGCAACGATCCGCGCCAGCTGAACGAGTGACGCCGCCTCAGCGCCGCCTCCCCTCGCCTGCATCCTCTCCGTCCCCTTCCTCGCGCTCGCCACCATCATCATCTTCATCCTCGTCTTCGTCATCGATCGGGGGCGGCATGAGAAACGCGGGCGTGAGTGCGAGGCTGAAAGCCTGCGTGCCGTTGGCGACGACGATGAACAGGCCGTCCTCGTCCGGCAGCAAGGCGGCATGACCGCTGTACTGCGCACCGGCAAGGCGACCGCAGGCGCCCGGCGTGGCCTCACTGAGGTCGAGCACGATGCCGTAGAGATTGCGCTGCGGATCGGGCAAGGTGAAACCGCCCTGGTAGAGACAGCCCGCGGAATCGCCGGCGCCGCTCACCGCGCCATCGAGGCCGACGGGAAACACGAGGACGTATGACGCATCGTCGTCGCGCACTTCCCACTGCCGCGCCAGCAGGTCGAGTGAGCCGGCATGCTGGTAGGCGGGGTCGGGCGTGAAATCGATTTCGGTTCTGCGCGCCGCGCGCAAACGCAGCCTCATCTCCCCGCCTTCGATCTCGCCGCTCAGGCGTATCGGCAACAGCGAACGCGCGACGCGTTCCTCGTAACGCACCACCACGCCCTCGAATTCGCCGTCATCCTCATCTCCCCGGAAGCCGTCGTAGATGGAACCGTCACCGTGCATGAGCAGACGCGGATTCTGAAACAGGGCGATGAACGGATTGCCGTCCTGATCGCTGCCGCGCCATATGCCGACGGGATCCGTGGGTTCGGGATC
>CAYLYS010000124.1:0-1784 GCA_964388175.1 uncultured Chromatiales bacterium
GTTCCGGCTATGTGTGCCGGCACGGCTTCGGCTACAGCGTGTTCGAGCACTATGAAGCGGGTATCGCGTCGGAACTGTTCACCTACGTCGCCATGGATGCAGCGGTGAAGTTCGTGGTGGTCAAGCTGCGCAACCAGTCGCCTCGCGCGCGCAGTCTGTCGCTGAGCGGGTATTGGGAACTGGTGCTCGGCGAGTGGCGGCATGCCAACCTGATGCACATCGTGACCGAAACGGATCCGCACAGCGGGGCACTGTTCGCCCGCAATGCCTACGGCCGCGAATGCGCCAACCGGGTGGTCTTCGCCCATGTCAACGAGCGGACGCGGTCGGTGAGCGGAAACCGGACCGAGTTCATCGGCCGCAACGGCTCGCTGGCCAGCCCGGCGGCAATGCGCCGCCGACACCTGTCGGGCAGGACCGGGGCCGGCCTGGATCCGTGCGCCGCGCTACAGGCCCATTTCGAACTGGCCGGCGGGGAGTCGCGCGAGATCGTGTTCGTGTTCGGTGCGGCCCGCAACACCGATGAAGCGCGGCATTTCATCCAGCGATACGGTGGATCGGCGGGTGCGCGCCAGGCATTGGATGCGGTGTGGGAGCACTGGAACCGGACTCTGGGCGCGGTGAATGTGGACACGCCGGATCCTGCCCTGAACGTGCTGGCCAACGGCTGGCTGGTCTATCAAACCCTGTCCTGCAGGTTGTGGGGACGCAGTGGCTATTACCAGTCCGGCGGCGCCTACGGCTTCCGTGATCAATTGCAGGACACCATGGCGTTGATTCATGCGACCCCGTGGCTTGCCCGTGAGCAGTTGCTGCGTTGCGCCGGGCGACAGTTCCTCAAGGGCGATGTGCAGCACTGGTGGCATCCGCCCAACGGACAAGGCGTACGTACCCATTTCTCCGACGACTATCTGTGGCTGCCCTATGCAGTCTGCCGTTATGTGCGGATGACCGGCGATACGGGCGTGCTCGATGAGTCCATCCATTTTCTGGAGGGACGCGAGCTGTACCAGGAAGAAGAGGCCTACTACGATCAGCCGCAACGCTCGCCCGAAGCGGCCAGTCTGTATGAGCACTGCGTGCGTGCTCTCAGGCATGGCCTGCGTTTCGGCGCGCATCAATTGCCGCTGATGGGCTGCGGCGACTGGAACGACGGCATGAATCTGGTCGGCAAGGAGGGCAAGGGCGAAAGCGTGTGGCTGGCGTGGTTCCTGCTCGATAATCTCAAGCTGTTTGCCGGCCTGGCGCGCGACCGCGGCGACACTGATTTTGCCGAGCTGTGCAGCGCGCAGGCCGCCCTGCTGCGCGGCGACATCGAAGCCCAGGCCTGGGACGGCGGCTGGTACAAGCGCGCCTGGTTCGACGACGGCACGCCTCTCGGCTCGTCCAGCAATGATGAATGCCGGATCGATTCGATCAGCCAGAGCTGGGCGGTGATTTCGGACGGCGGCGATCCGGTGCGGGCGCGCCAGGCGATGACGGCGGTCGACCAGCACCTGGTGCGACGCGACAGGCAGATCATCCAGCTGTTCGATCCCCCCTTCGACAAATCAGACCTCGAACCCGGCTACATCAAGGGCTATATCCCCGGCGTGCGCGAGAATGGCGGTCAATATACCCATGCCGCGATCTGGACCACGATGGCGTTTGCCATGATGGGCGACACGCAGCGCGCATGGGAATACTTTGCCCTGCTCAATCCCGTCCATCACGGCAGTACACCCGCGGCCATCGAACGCTACAAGGTCGAGCCCTACGTCATGTGCGCGGATATCTATGGCATG
>CAYLYS010000125.1:0-1743 GCA_964388175.1 uncultured Chromatiales bacterium
GCCGGACTGCAAGGCATCCGCCGCGCGATGCGCCGGCATGCGCTCATCCTCAGATCTCCCGGCGCCCGGCCAGTGCATGCAGCAGCGTGCCGCTGTCGACGTATTCCAGCTCGCCGCCGAAGGGTACGCCGTAGGCGATGCGGCTGGCGCGGATCCGATGCTGGCGCGCCATGTCGGCGATGTAATGCGCGGTGGCTTCTCCTTCGACCGTGGGATTGGTGGCGAGAATGACTTCCTGCACCACTCCTTCGGCAAAGCGCGCCGCGAGCCGGTCGAGACCGATATCCTCGGGACCGATGCCGTCGAGCGGCGACAGATGCCCCATCAGCACGAAATAGAGGCCCTGGTAGGACGTGGTCTGCTCGATGGCCTGCACGTCCGCCGGGCTTTCCACCACGCACAACTGGGCGGCACTGCGCTTGTCGCTGGTACAGAGACGGCACAGCGCCGTTTCGCTCAGCGTGCGGCACTGCTGGCAGCGCCCGACCTTCTCCGCCGCCTCGATCAGCGCCTGCGCCAGACGCTGGGCGCCGTCGCGATTACGTTCGAGCAGATGGAATGCCATGCGCTGCGCCGACTTCGGGCCGACGCCGGGCAGGCAGCGCAACGCCTCGATCAGGCGGCCGATGAGTGGGCTGTCCATGACGGTCGTGAAATCAGAATGGCAGTTTCATCCCGGGCGGAATCGGCATTCCCTTGGTGATTCCCGCCATTTTTTCCTTGGTCTCGCTTTCCACCCGGCGCACCGCGTCGTTGACGGCGGCGGCGAGCAGATCTTCGAGCATTTCCTTGTCGTCCTTCATCAGGCTGTCGTCGATGGTGACGCGCTTGACGTCGTGGCGCCCGGTCATGACCACGCTGACCAGCCCGCCGCCGGACTGTCCGGTGATTTCCATGGCGGCGATTTCTTCCTGCGCGCGCTGCAGATCTTCCTGCATCTTCTGCGCCTGCTTCATGAGATTGCCGAGTCCGCCCTTCATGGTATGCCGCCTCCTGTTCTTGATCTGAAAAACGCTGAAAAACCAGCTACCGCATCAATCGACCGGATGTACGGTTTCGGGAATGATGCGGGCATTGAACACGTCCTGGAATGCCCTGACCGCCTCATCGCTTTCGAGCGTGGCGATGGCGTCGCGGCGGCGCTGCTGTGTACGCAGGCGGCCGCGTTCGGCCGGCGTTGCGCCGGGCTGCACTTCCCCGATGGTGATATCGAGTGAGATCTTGCCGCCCAGCACCGCCTGCAAGGCCTGCTGCAGGCGCTCTTCCATCGCGGCGCTCTGCAAATGCTTGTGCGTGCGATCCAGCACCAGGCGCAGGCGCCCGCCCTGCCGTTCCAGCAACACGCAGTTCGCCGCCAGCTGCGCTGCCATGCCCTGCAGTTCGAGACGGGCGGACAGAGACTCCCATTCGTCTTCGGCGCCGACGACGGGTGCCGATGCCTGCGTGGATACCGGTATGGATACCGGCGCCGGTTCACGCGGCTCGTCGCGCGACGGTGCCGATGACATAGGGGCCGGAGCCGGCGGCGCGGCGGCAGGCGATGCCGCCGTGCGCGACCGCGTTTCCGTCGCCATGGCCTGAGACCGTGGCGACGGCGCGCCGCCGCCCGCTGGTGCGGCCGGCGGCGACAGCCGCGTCGTATCCGCCGGCCGCGCCAATGGCGAGGACGCCGGTGACGATGGCCTTTCTTCCGACCGCCCCTGCCCCTGGAGATGCCCTTGGGGACGGAAAGCCAGCATGCGC
>CAYLYS010000126.1:0-1654 GCA_964388175.1 uncultured Chromatiales bacterium
CCGTCACGGCGGTGAAATCGGTCAAGCCGTAGAGGTCGCCACCGATCAGAAAAACAGGCGTCCAACCGGCCAGGGCGGGATGATCCAGCAGCGCCTTGCTCTCCACCTGCGCCGGCGGCGGACAGAGCACGCGGCCGCGCCAGGCGAGGTGGTACGGAACGGCGCCGGCATAGCGGAAATCGACACGCGTGAAACCGAAGGACTGCGGCGGCTGGCCGCGCGTCGACATCAGCACCGCGCCATCCCCGGCGTGCGACGCGGTGCGCAGCAGACCGGCCACCGGATCCTCCACCGGCGCCTGATCGCCGGCGGGAAACGCGATCGCCGACAAGGTCACTGGCAAGGTTGTTGGCAAGGTTGTTGGCAAGACCGCTGGCAAGGTTGCCGGCAGCGAGACCGCATGGCGGGCCCACTGCAGTATCCCCGCCGCCCAGGCGTTGTAGACCGACAGGTGCATATAGTCATCCCAGCCCGCGCGCGCCTCTTCAACGCCCGCCGGATTGAGCCACAGCAAGCCGTCTTCCCGCCGCTGTTCACGCCAGCGCAGCAGAATGCCGCGCAGCATGCGCCCGCCCATCGTGTCCGCGCGGCTCTCGGCAGCGAAGCCGAGCAGCACCAGACTCGCGAGCAGACAGGCATCGCCGAAGACGGCATGCGTACTGCGCCCGAAACCGCCCGCATGGCGCCAGCCGTCCCAGCCGAGCAACGTCCATTCCAGCAGCTGCTGCACACGCCCGGCCAAGGCCGCATCATTCGTGTACCAGGCCGCCACCGTCGTCACGAAGAGCGCCTTGCAGTGATAGGTCAGCGGCGTCGCGCCCTTGCCCGCCACGGGCCGCGCCGGATAATCGATGAAACCGCCGGCAGGCGTGGTCCAGCGCGCGAGCAGATCGAGGAAGCGTCTGCGCGCGCCGGCACCCGCAGACGTCACCGGGGACGTCATGGGCGCTTCCATCAGGCGGCAGAGCTGCGCCAGCAGCGACCAGTTGTTGGAAGGATAGGTCTGCGCCAGGCGGCAGCGTGGCAGCGCCTGCAGCAGCGGCGACAACGCGCGCTCGGATGCGTCGCGTGAGCGCAGCACATCGGCCATCAGCAACAGCAGGAAACGGTTGAACGGCGCGTGCCCGGTACGCCGCAGCGGCAGCGCGCGCCAGGCATCGAACGGCTGCTGCCAAAGGCGATCGCTATCGTCATGGCTCAGCAGGGCCAGCGCGCTGCCGAGCTGGCCGTAGTGATCCTCGGGCGTCACGCGGTCGTCCTGCGGATCCCACAGCCCGGCGCCGGGGCGAACGTAAAACCGCAGTGCCTGGTTCAGTGCGGACAGGCAGTCGTCGAGCAGGGGCGTGACCGGCATCAGGCTGGACCGTGCGGATTCAACGCCCTTCATCCTGGCGCACCGGGGCGGGCGCTACGAAATCCGGAAAGCGCAGGCGGTTGCCGGCCGGAGCACCCGGCCACGCGGGTGGCTCGGCCACTACCAGCTGCCCGGCTTGCGTGGCGGGTGCCTCGTCCAGTTCCCTGCGCATCACGATCGCCAGCGCGATGAAGGCATAGAGCAGGCTGAAATAGGCCACGTCGAGGAACGCACCCGCGATCAGGTAGCCGAATATCGCCACCTGCAGCGCCCAGGCATATTCCGACAGCCAGATCTGGC
>CAYLYS010000127.1:0-308 GCA_964388175.1 uncultured Chromatiales bacterium
CGTTGAGCAGGTGCGAGAGAATGCGACCGATCTCGCAGTAGAGCACGCGGATGAGCTGCGCGCGCCGCGGCACCTCGATCCCGAGCAGCCTTTCGGCCGCGAGGCAGAAGGCGTGCTCCTGGTTCATCGGCGCGACGTAATCGAGCCGGTCGAAGTACGGGATCGCCTGGAGATAGGTCTTGGCCTCGATCAGTTTCTCGGTGCCCCGATGCAGGAGCCCGATATGCGGGTCCACGCGCTCGACGATCTCGCCGTCCAGTTCCAGCACCAGGCGCAGCACGCCGTGCGCCGCCGGATGCTGCGGCCCG
>CAYLYS010000127.1:318-1629 GCA_964388175.1 uncultured Chromatiales bacterium
CGAAATTGATGGTGAAGTTGCGCTCGGCCTGCTGCTCGGTCATGGGGCGCTGTTCCCCTCGGACGCGCCGAAGGCGGCGAACACCTCGGCCCCCGTCATGGTCTTGGTCACATTGGCGAAGTGGTAATAGGCCGGCTTCTCGTCGATGAAGATCTGGTTCGTGAAGACGAAACCGTCGCGGTCGTCGAGCGCCTCCAGCGACACCGCCTGGAAGTCCTTTCCGATCATGCGGTAGAACAGCGGCGTGCCGCAGGTCTTGCAGAAGCAGCGGTCGGCCCATTCGGAGGAGCGGTAGGCGCCGAGACTGGTTTCGTCCTGAACCTCAAGGCCGCTGCATTCCGCCACCAGGAACACTCCCGCGGTCCAGCGCCGGCACATGCTGCAATGGCAGGCGCCGAACTCGCGGTTGCGCAGCTTCGCGGAGAAATGCACGGCGCCGCACAGGCAGCGGCCGGTGACGGTCCGAATGGAGGATGCGTCGTTCATGCGGCCCTCCTCACCCTTTCGCCTTCTCGTCGCCGGGCAGCACGTAATCGGTGCCCTCCCATGGCGACAGGAAGTCGAAGTTGCGGAACTCCTGTGCGAGCCGGACCTTGTCGTAGACCACGCGCTTGACCTCGTCGTCCCAGCGCACCTCCACGAAGCCCGTGAGCGGGAAATCCTTGCGCAGCGGGTGGCCCTCGAAGCCGTAATCGGTGAGCAGCCGGCGCATGTCGGGATGGCCGGTGAACACGATGCCGTAGAGATCGTAGGTCTCGCGCTCGAACCAGTCCGCGCCCGGAAACACGCCGATGATCGAGGGCACGCGGGTCTCCTCGCCGGCCGCCACCTTGACCCGGATGCGGCGGTTCAGCTTCGGCGACAGCAGGTGGTAGAC
The DNA here is from genome assembly GCA_964388175.1 of uncultured Chromatiales bacterium. Taxonomy (GTDB): domain Bacteria; phylum Pseudomonadota; class Gammaproteobacteria; order SZUA-140; family SZUA-140; genus JAITWN01. The sequence goes on from CAYLYS010000127.1 coordinate 1,196, forward strand.
CACCTCGAAGCGCTGCGGCCGCGCCGGCCAGTCCACCGCGGTGATGTCGATGAAGCTCACGAACTGGCAGCGCTCGTCGTCGCGCAGGAACGTCATCACCGTGACGATGTCGCGTGCCGCCGCGGTGAGCGTCAACTCGCCGTTGGCCGCCCCATGGCCCGTCACGGAGCCCGCAAGCGCGCCCGCGATCGTCTCACCCAGCCTGTCCAGAGTGTCGTCCATCGTCGCTCAGCGCTCGATCGTTCCGGTGCGGCGGATTTTCTTCTGGAGCAGCAGCACGCCGTAGAGCAGCGCCTCCGCGGTCGGCGGGCAGCCGGGCACGTAGATGTCGACCGGCACGATGCGGTCGCAGCCGCGCACCACCGAATAGGAATAGTGGTAATAGCCGCCGCCGTTGGCGCAGCTTCCCATCGAGATGACGTAGCGCGGCTCCG
>CAYLYS010000128.1:0-1515 GCA_964388175.1 uncultured Chromatiales bacterium
CGCGCAGCGGTTCGACCAAGCCCAGCTTCATGTCTTCGGGCAGGCCGCCGACGTTGTGGTGCGATTTGATCACCACAGCCTTGCCGGTCTTGGCGCCGGCGGATTCGATCACGTCCGGATAGATGGTGCCTTGGGCGAGCCAGCGCGCCTTCGGCAGCTTCGCCGCTTCTTCCTCGAACACTTCGATGAAGATGCGGCCGATGATCTTGCGCTTTTCCTCCGGGTCGCTGACGCCGCGCAGCGCATCGAGGAAGCGCTGTTCGGCGTTGACGCGGATAACGCTGACGCCCATGTGCTGGGCGAAGACGGCCATCACCTGGTCGCCTTCGTGCAGACGCAGCAATCCGTTGTCGACGAAGATGCAGGTGAGCTGATCGCCGACCGCCTGGTGCAGCAGCGCCGCCACCACCGAGGAATCGACGCCGCCGGACAGGCCGAGCACGACTTCGTCCTGGCCGATCTGCGCCTGCGCGCGCGCGATCAGCTCGTCGATGATGTTGCCCGGCGTCCACAGCCCGGCGCAGCCGCAGATCTCGTGCACGAAGCGCTCGAGCATGCGCTGACCCTGGCGCGTGTGGGTGACCTCGGGGTGGAATTGCACACCGTAGAAGTGGCGCTCTTCGTCGGCGATGCCGGCGATCGGCGCATTGTCGGTGCTGGCCATGAGCTTGAAGCCTTCCGGCATGGCGATGACGTGGTCGCCGTGGCTCATCCAGACGTCGAGCATGCCGTAGCCTTCGGGCGTGGTGCGGTCTTCGATGTCGCGCAGCAACTGCGTGTGGCCGCGCGCACGCACCTGGGCATAGCCGAATTCGCGGTGACGGGCGTTTTCGACCTGCCCGCCGAGCTGCGCCGCCATGGTCTGCATGCCGTAGCAGATGCCGAGCACCGGCACGCCGAGCTCGAACACCAGTTGCGGCGCGCGTCCGGTGCTGCTGTCGGTGACCGTGTCCGGCCCGCCGGAGAGAATGATGCCGCGCGGCGCGAAGTCGCGGATGCGGTCTTCGCCGGCGTCCCAGGAGTGGATTTCGCAGTAGACACCGGCCTCGCGCACGCGCCGGGCGATGAGCTGCGTGTACTGCGAACCGAAGTCGAGGATCAGGATGCGGTCGGAATGGATATCTGTGTCAGAGCTCAAGGCGTAGCGTACCGTCGATTGGAAATGGATAAAGAGATGGATATGGCGGACGCGGATGACGGCAGGATGAATCCACCCTCCCCTCGCCGCGCCGCCGCTGGGAACGCCACTCGCGCATCAGTCGATGCGGTAGTTCGGCGCTTCCTTGGTGATGTTCACGTCGTGCACGTGGCTCTCGCGCATGCCGGCGCCGGTGATGCGCACGAAGCGCGGCTTGCTGCGCATCTCTTCGATGTCGCGCGAACCGGTGTAGCCCATGCTGGCGCGCAGCCCGCCGACGAGCTGGTGCATGATGGCGATGACCGAACCCTTGTAGGGCACGCGGCCCTCGCTGCCCTCGGGCACCAGCTTCTCCACGCCGGATTCGGCCTCCTGGA